>NZ_JBRJXU010000027.1:0-102881 GCF_057467645.1 Zarconia sp. | reverse complement strand
AGGGTGTGCAGTTTCAAGTCACCATCAATGATGGTAGATTCTTCCCGAGTTGAGGGAGCACTGGGTGCGAAGGCTCCCTCAACCGACTTGACCTCAACTGCGCTCTCGACCCTTAACCCGCTTAACCAAAACTGACGTTAAGTAACGTTAGGAAAAGAGATAACTGTTGCCCGTACGATACAGCATGCGTACCCGGACTCGATTTAAGAATTCCTATAGGTTAAACCCGAATTAAACAGTATAAAACTTCTTCATGAATGAAGAAAAAATTCAGACCTAATTCATTGGTTGAATCCTCAGATTTTAAGCACAGGTCAAACTTATGACTGACTGCTTTCAACTGATGACTGGTGAAGGTTAAGCGATCGCAGATTCGAGAACTCGTTCCCTGCCTGTTGCCGCATCACGATTACTCGGATCGAGAGAGAGAACTCGTTCGTAATCCCTGAGGGCTTCGGGGTAGCGTTGCCAACATTCGAGAACTTGCGCTCTAGCCAACCACACCGCTCGATCGCGATCGTCGAGCTTCAGAGCTTCGTCGTATGCGGCAATCGCACCGGGATAGTGCTGCATCATCCGAAAACAGTTGCCCAACTCAGACCATCCCCGATGAATTCGGTTCCAGATCTGGGGTTGGCTCAAATCGGCTTGGCTTTGCTGGCGGCTCAAGGTTCGGGCAATTTTTTTGCACAACACCAGTGCGACCTGGTTTTGCTGGAGTTTTTGCAACCGTTTGATGCGTCCGGGCCAACCCCCCTGGGTTCCCGGTTCGAGGGCGATGGCTCGATCGTAGCAATCGATCGCCTCTGGATAGCGTTGGAGTTCTCTGAGGGTATCCCCTTGGGCGTACCACGCGAGATAATTGTGGGGTTGTAACCGAGCTAAATTCTCGATAAAGCCAAGAATTCGAGCGTGTTGCTGTTGCTTGACAAGCTGCATTTCCATGGACCGGGTTTTTGTTTGCAAACTGCAAATACAGCTTCCAAGCCGATCTCGATTGCTTGGAACTAAAATAGCTGCACCTACGTTAACCCCTAAAACTTTGTCCTATCAGTTTTGCCATGCCCGTTGGATATTGTTTCTGGGGCAACGACTTGGGAAAGCTGTTAGCCTATCGATTGCGAGACACGATGGCTGTTTTTTCCCATACTTACACTTATAGCAGTTCGTGCTCTCGATCGTGACAAGTTTTCCTGGCTTGGGAAGGGGAAAAGGGGATAATATCAAGTTCGGTTAAATACTTCCAATTCACCGTGAAGTGAGCAGGGGGAGCCTCCGAAGCTGGGGAAGCTGGGGGAGAAATTCAGCACGCTCGCGCTTTTTGTCAGTGACGATCCGAACTTGATATAGCGGTATTCACTGTGGTTAGGACACTTCCAACAATCGTATCGTTGGAAACGCGAGCAAGATGTTTGTGCTCACGCACACGCACGCGCGGCGCGCACTATTGTCCTAACGGGACTGAATACGGCTATATAAATGGGAGGCGGGGGAGCAATGGTGGAAATTCGCGCGAATTTAGTCCTCGAAGCGTCCCAACAGGCTTGACGATCGCCCAATAGTATTTGACCGAACTCACAATCGAGCGCTGCGATCGTCTTAATGACTCGAATATCCCTCAAAATTTTTCAGCACGGGAAAGAAATGTCCCACCGGTCCTTGTCCGGAACCGATAGCGAGGGAATGTTTGAGGGCTTGGGTGAGGTAGTGCTTGGCTCGTTCTACGGCTTCTAGTAAATCCCAACCCCGTGCTAAATTTGCCGCGATCGCTGCTGACAGGGTACAACCGGTACCGTGGGTATGGGGCGTGTCTACGGTTTCGGTTTTGAGAGTTGCATATTCGCGCCCGTCGTAGAATACATCAACACCTCGCAAGGCACAGCTCGTGCTGCCCCCTTTAATGAGTACGGCCCGGGCCCCAAAATCGTAAATGGACCGCGCGGCCGATCGCATATCTTCGAGATTGCCAATTTCGAGACCGCTCAAAATTTGGGCTTCGTAGCGATTGGGGGTCACTAAGACGGCTTGGGGGATTAATCGATCTCGCAGGGTGGCGATCGCCTCGTCGTCAATCAATTGCGCCCCGGTGCGAGAGACCATGACCGGATCGACGACCACGGGCACCGTTTCCATACCCTCGAAGGTGCCGGCAACGGCGGCAATAATTTCTGAATTCAGTAACATTCCAGTTTTGGCTGCATCGATGCCGATATCTGTCGTTACCGCTTTAATTTGCGCCACCACAGCTTCCGAACTGAGGGAATCGACGCGATCGACCCCCAGGGTATTTTGCGCCGTGATGCAGGTCAGAGCGCTCGTTCCGTGAACGCAGTGAAAGGCAAAGGTTCGTAAGTCGGCTTGGAGACCCGCACCCCCCCCACTATCCGAGCCGGCAACGGTCAGAGCAATGGGAATCTTCGAATTGGACGGAGTACTCATGGACGGGATGGGTTGTGGGGTATGGGGTACGGGGTGTAGGGGAAATTTATCTTCGAGATCTCCGCGTCATACCAGATCCGGGTAATTAAGCATAATATACAAATCCCACGAGTCACTTTCTCCTCTCGCAACGCCAGATCCCCTTTTCCGAGGGCTAATACAACACCCTGGGTATGGCGGTTGCTATGGAGTTGCACCCCGTTTGTAGAGCGTTGCGTGTCTTTTTTTCGTGCATCCCAGGTGTGGGGCACTATTTATCCATATTCCAAAACGTGGCTTTGGGCTTGCCTTCTCGCTCTGGGATTGCGAGATCGGACGCTGGAGTCGATCGCCACCAAACTGCCGATCGATTAGCGATCGCGCGATCGCCTCCGTTGCAGGAACTCGGGAATATCCAGGGAGCCTCCGAGTTTGGGTTTGCTCGCGGGTGGGGGCGGCGTGGGAGATGATGGTGGTGTGGGGGGATCGCTTAGGGGTCGCTGAATGACCGGTTCGGGCTGGGCGGGGGCTGATTCCATATCAAATCCCGTGGCGATCACCGTAATCGTCACTTCTCCCTGGAGGCGTTCGTCGAGAACCGCACCGAAGATAATATTGGCTTCGGGGTCGACCACTTCGTAGATGGTTTCTGCGGCGGCGGTGACCTCGTGCAGGCTCAAATCCGTACCGCCGGTAATATTGAAGACGACCCCTTGGGCGCCGGAAATCGAAGATTCGAGTAATGGCGAAGAAATGGCTGCCGTGGCCGCTTCTCGGGCGCGAGATTTCCCGGAACCGTGACCGATTCCCATCATCGCCGAACCCGCATCGGCCATCACCGCTCGGATATCGGCGAAATCGACGTTCACCAAACCGGGAATCGTAATGATATCGGAAATCCCCTGAACCCCTTGGCGGAGGATTTCGTCGGCGTACAAAAAGGCTTCTTGAACGGGGGTATGTTCGGGAATGACCGAGAGGAGGCGATCGTTGGGAATGGTAATGAGGGTATCGACTCGACTTTTGAGGGCTTCGAGACCTTGCTTGGCTTGATTGGACCGCCGCCGTCCTTCAAACATGAACGGGCGAGTGACGATGCCCACCGTGAGCGCGCCGGCTTCCTTGGCCAGTTCAGCGACAATGGGAGCTGCTCCCGTTCCGGTACCGCCTCCCATTCCGGCGGTAATAAAGACCAGATCGGCTCCATCGAGAGCGGCTGCGAGTTCGTCCCGGCACTCTTCTGCGGCTTTTTGCCCGATCGCCGGATTTCCCCCCGCCCCCAGACCTCGGGTGAGTTTCTGACCGATTTGCAGGCACTTCTGAGCCGAGGTGTGAGTTAACGCTTGAGCGTCTGTATTGATCGACCAAAACTCGATTCCGGAGACTTGCGCGGCGATCATCCGGTTGACGGCGTTTCCTCCACCTCCGCCCACACCGATGACTTTAATTCTGGCTACACTACTGGGGACAATATTGCCACTCTGCATGTCTTCACCGGGTAACCGACTATCGCCAGAAGAATTGGCATTAAATCCCGAGTTGGCAAACGGGCTGACGTTATCAACTGCCATGGCGTAGTTTTTTCGATCTTCAGTAGGAGGGCCTTGATGGTTTAGCCCTGGTTGACTATTTGGTGTCATTATAGTAGAGCAGTGTAGATAAGGAGATTTTGAACGCTCGGTTGTTAAAAGTCAACTCAGTTGAGCGGTTTCCCAACGGAGTGCAAGCAAACAACCTCCGCTCTTTGCTCTCCCTCAGTTTTCAATTTGGCACCGGCAAGAAACTGCCTCATTCGTACTGGAGGAGCGCTCCAGCAGACTGACCAATTGTTTTTTAGAGGCCACACCGCGCAAACTCACGAATTTTGGCTCTAGCTTAGCAGAATATCCGATCGATCTACGCAAATCGAAACTCGATCGGTTTGCATATCTTATCACGCATTGGCGAACGGTTTCGGGGCTAGGGGATTGTCTGCTCGGGAGAGGATTCTGGGTCGATTTTGGCGTCGGGTTCGGGTGGGGTTTCCGGTTCCATTTGCACTGAAGGCGCATCGGGATCGCTCAAATCGAGATAGAGTACTTTACTAAAATCGATTTGCTCTGGCAGAGATCGCATTCGATCGAGAATTTGGAGCTGTTCGACGAAGCGATCGCCGTAGGGACCTAGATGCACTTCCCCCAACTCGGTTTTCAAAATCAAGTTCGCCCGATTTTGCCAATCGATTTGCGCGATCTGCACCGGACTGCGCTCGATCTCCCGATACACCTGGCTCCAAACTTGGCGATACTCTTCAAAATTACCTCGTATTTTGAGGGTGGGTAAGATTAAATTTGGGGTGAGGGTGCGATAGGTCTCCCAAGGAATCCAAACGCCCTCCGCATCGATCGAACCAATGGGAGTGAGTGCCGGGTTGTTGGACGAATGGGATGGATAGGCCAGAGCGACCGGATAGCGCTCCACCACCTCGACTTGCAGGCTGGGGGGAAAGAGTTGGCGGCGTACGATGGCTCGGGCAATGGGGGGTTGAGATTCCAGAGCGGTGGCAATTTTCTTGGGATCGACGTGCAGGAGCGATTGGGGGTAGGACAGGGGTAGGAAATCGCGCACGATGTCGGCGCTGAGAAATTGGTTCCCTTCAATTTGCACCTGTTCCGGTTGACGGATCGCCCAATCCGGTTGTCTGGCGATGACAATCGCCATCCCGATGGTACTCGCGACCCCGAGGGCTTGCCAAAGGAAGCGCAGGGATTTGAATCCCCGTCGGCGTCGTAGGTTCCGTCGTCGGTGCTGGATTTCGTTTTTGGAGGTGGGCGTAATGCGATCGCTAGGCTGTGTTGACATTTGGTGTTCAACCCCATGTGACGACTGAATTATATCTGGGCAAGCACAACTCTTCGCAAACACGACGAGTCAAGACTTCGAGTCGGAAATGTCAACAGAACCTCGACGCGGGGTCCGACCGCTCCCCATGCTCCCGATGCCTCCGCTTCTGACCACAACGGTCATTGTCAGTATTCAACCGAACTTGATATTCAGGGGTTGGGAGCCTCCGGAGCGTTTCCCATCTCCCGATCTCCTCAAATATCGGGGAGGAGTCGATCGAGCAGCCGTTGTTTCGGTCGATCGATCGATTTCCAGTCATCGAGTAATATCCCTCCCGTATCGTCGCTGTTGGGATTCCAACACCAGTAGGTAAAGCTGAGTTGGCGGCGATCGATAAAATCGACCAAGGCACGCTGCCAGACGCCTTCGGTAGAGGACTCATCCACCTGACGACCGCCAAATTCTCCGATCCAGATCGGGGCGATTTCTTCGGTGGCGATGTACCCAAAACCAATTTCCCAGCGACGCTGAAGGTTGGCAGGAAAACTGGGTGCGTCGAACCACGGTTGCTCGAACACTCCCGGACCGTATTCGTGGGGGGAGTAAACGAGCTTGTGGGGAACGGAAAGGCGAACGGGATAGTTTTTCACCCCTTCAAGGTTTCCCCCCATCCAATGGATATCGAGTTGCTGACCCGGAACGTTATTTTCCACCCCTTCCACGACGATTAACCAATGGGGGGCAATGGCAAGGATGGCATTTCCCGCCCGTTCCGCTGCCAGCCGCCAGTCGGTCGTCAAATCGTTGGTTCCCCAACTGGCGATGCCGTGGGGTTCGTTTTTCAAGTCCGCACCGATGACGTTACGACGATCGCCGTAACGTCGGGCGAGCATTTCCCAGGTGCCGATCCAATCGGCTTCGGTAAATCCATCGCCGTACCACAGGGGGGGAATTTCAACGTCGTTGAGTCGGTGGCTGTCGAGCAAAATCCAAAGGTCGTATTTTTCGGCTTCCTCGATAATGGCATCCATCACTTCTAGGGGCGTTTTCCCTTCCAGGTCTCGATTCGAGCCGATGCCAAAGTCGATGCCGCCGACTTCTTCAGACCCGAGAGCTTGTACGGAGTAGGGTAAGCGAATGGAATTGTATCCCAGGCTGGCGATTTGGGCGAGCATTTCTTGATAATCTCGCACCCACAAGCCGTGGGGGGCGTGGAGTTCGGTTTCCATGCCAAACCAATTGACGCCGCGCAGGAGAACGGGTTGACCGGTGGCATCGACGATCCGATCGCCTTGAGTCGAGAGAGGGGGAAGGATATGATGGCTCGGTCCGATGGGTTCTTCGGCATGGGTCAGGGGCACGACGGCGATTGGAAAAACCAGCGCCAGCACGATCGCCAGCCATCGTTTCCACGGTCTGAAAACCCGACGTTCCCAGCGCGAGATTTGCCTCGCACAACGCCGAGAGACTTTTTGGGGGCTAAACCAAAATAATCTTGCTACTTTCACCACTTCAGCATCAGTCGTTCCCGATCTGGCGGGTTTGCCATCGCTACTCTAACACCCCCATCGGAGATCGAGCCGCCTGAGATCCCTCAACGCATCAATTCGGTGTTGGAAAGCGGTGCGTTGGTCGTAGACGGGGGAACGGACGGAATATCGAGAATCCCGGGGTCGGTGGGTTGGGGCTTGAGGACGGATCGATCGCCCCAACCGTTATTGAGATCGGCTTCCGAGGGGGTTGGGGGAGTCTGGCGAGCGGTGGGTAAGGGAACGTCCACGATTTGGGTTTCGAGCAGGTACCATTGTCCTTGAGTGGGTAATTGCACCAGCTGTTCGCTGCTGGGAGGACCTTGAGTTTGGAGTTGCTCTTGGAGTTCTTCAGACTGTTGGCTGGGTTCGAATAAGACCGTAAAGGTGACGTTGGGACCCGGTTCGACGCTTTCCTTGGACAGGGCGTCCTGGATTTGCCACGCTTCTTTCAAGCGACCATCGGGACGAACGGGCCACAGCTCGAGTTGCGTTTGCCATCGTCCGCCTTCAACCCGAGCAAAGTTGCGAGCCAAGATGGAATAAGTTTCTTCTGGATTTTCATCGGCTCCCCGTTCGGTTGTTGCCAGGGGTCGAATGGCGCTCGCCGATAGCCGAGCACCTTCGGGTAGGGTTGTCGTGCCGCTCACGCGATATTGACCCAAGTCCTCGGTCGGTTCGACTCGTACGGATAATTCGACTGAAGAGGAGGGCGGTCGGGAGCATCCAGCACTGGCGGCGATCGCTCCTATCCCCAGCATGAAGGCGAGATGGGGACGAGCGTCCCTCAATATATTCGAGATTCTTTGAGTGGTGGGCGGGAAAAATCGTTCGAGCATCGGCGATCGTTGATGTGAGCGATGGCAGCAAATGAGGGGATTGGATGGGGGTAGAGGTTGATTCAAGGTCAACACGCTCTACCTAGACGATATTATCCTTCGTTGTGCTCGATATAGAACTTGACAAATCATCGATCTTTTAAGATCGATTACCCATAACCGTGCAACGTTACGAGGGCGCACCCCGTGAGTGGGTGAAGTTACACCACGAGGTCAATGGGCGCTAGAGACTGGAATTCTAGGCAGAGCCGCTCCGATCGTTCGTTCTCCCGCCGATGACTCCTGCCCTAGACCCTCTCAATAGGTTTTTCACATTTGGGTGGATTGGACTGGGGGAGCCCAACCCTTTAATTCTCGTGGTCGTCACCACCGGCAATTGCCAGATTGTCAAAAAACTTTCCCTGCCAGACCTGGACCCTTCCCCGATGTTCAACCCGATTGGATCTAGCCGTCGCCACTCCAATTGGGACTTTGTGTCGTGAAATCGGAATCTTACTCCCCATGGTTCCCCAGCTCGCGTTCGCAGTCCGGGGCTCAAGCGATCGCCCCGGAGAGGTTAGCCCGAACCGATGGCTGCTGGCAAACCGAGGACTTTGACATCGTAGAAGGTTTCGATCCAGACCTTCGCCCCACAGAACGGTTTGTCGGGACGATACACGATGCGACATCCTCCGGGTATTTCTACCTCATATCCATAGATATTCGAGCGACCTTTTTTGACAGTGATGACTGGCTCTCGCTCTTGATTTTTGCAATTTTGTTGAATTTTTCGGGAGTTCACGTGAACGATGGTTTTGGCTGGGACTCTGCCATGGCGCCAACGGGGAGCGGGACCTCTCGAACCTCTCGAGACGATCGGTTTGCCGCCAAAGAGAGGGATCAACCACATTTTTCCGGTTTTGTACGCGCCTTTGACTCGACCGGCAATTAACAGGATTCTCAGTCGAGGGGTGGAGATTTTTAAAATTTGTGCGGCTTGGGTGGTTCCAACAATCATCACGCTAAAACACGATCGTAATAGTTTAAATTCTACATCCATCGGAGATTTCGGTCTAGCCTCACCTGGATAATTCACCATTCGAGTTCAGACAACACCAGCCAATTGTTCTGCCGGAAGTCTTCCCCCGGTCGCCCACCTTCACAAGTGTCCTAATTGCGATAGCGATGGCTATATTTTTGTCGAACCTCATCAACCATGCAGGCTAGGTCATGAAATCGCTCGCGCGCGAAATCTTTACGGCCGCGACCGGGGCGATCGCGATTTTGGCTTCGACCGACGATCGAGAGGCTCTCAAATCTCAAAGATGTGGCGGCACAAATGTAAGGGAACTCTAGGCTTTACGGAAGTATTCGGCGTACAGTACACTGGCTGCGTACTTTCGATTGAAAGTTTGTCATTGCGTCGGTTGTCGGCGCTTACATTCATCTCCTTGGCACTACCGCGCTTTTCTTGGCTCAGCGTCGATCGTTCAAATCCAACTCATCAGCTTCTAAATCGAAAAACTCCTGTAGCGCCGTGCAATTCTCGATATTTTTTCGGGAAATTTAGACGATCGCCCTCAAATAAATTCCAATGCGATTACCAAGATTTATGGGAGATCGATTCATTTCGCGTTCGGGACAAATGCTTGGAAGTTCCTGCATGCAAAGGTGTCCCAGCTCTACTAACCCTCAAAATCATGAGCCAGTTATTTTTTACCCTGCGTCATGCCAGGTTATGGCCCGGTTGGGGTCCCTCTTGGATGGTTCTGCTTTCTTTGGTTTGGATCTCCCTCGATGCAGCAGGGATAAAACCGGCGAATGCTCGCTTGGCTGACTCCCAGGAGTTGCTCGGGGCAAACGAACCCGGAACCGGAGGCTCGAACCCAGTTTCCATGGCGAGTGCGTCTTGCGATCGGGGGGAGGCGTCCAAACCGATGGCCAACAGCACCGAAAGCCGCAATGCCTGTAACTGTGGTGATGGGACGACGGAATCGAGGGTGGGTTGCCCTCGAGATCGCACGATCGCCAGTTTGCCGAGTTTTGCACCCAACTCATCGAGTTCGCCAACCCTGGCTCTGGCAGAAGCAGAAACCATTTCTGCGATGTCAGCTCAAGGGTCGAGACCGTTAAGTACGGTTCCATCCCCCGTTAGAACCGCCGGACCTGGCATCGGTTCTCCCAATTTTGCACCGCCAAGCCAAGCCATCGGTCGACCGGGGGAAGCCACCATCGCCCTCGCACCGCCCCCATCTGAGTTTGAAGTGGCCGAGGTTTCCCCTCCACCGGCTCCCCAGATGGATGAGGAAGAAGTGGTCAGCGAGCCTCCCTTACTGGCAAGCACCCAATTAACCACCCATAGCGATGTCGGTGCCTTCGTACCCAAGGTGGCTGCTAACCCCAGAACGGAGGAGGCGATTCGCCTGACCGATTCCCTGGAGGTGTCGCCGAATCTACCCCAGGCTGCCGTTCCCCCAACCCTGGCCGATGCCAACATCCTCGGACAGCCCGCAGCGGTTACCCCACCGCGATACGAATTCCAAGGGGCTTACATCTACCAGGGGGATGAAGAGTCTGCGCGGGCGCGGATTTCGGGCATTCACCCCCTCTCCCCCAACGCCTTGGTGGGCGGTGCGGTGGATGTCACCGACGGTACGGCTTTTGCCGATTCCCAGATTGAAGGGTTTAGTATCAACGAACTGTATCTGGCAGCTTCGTTGCCCAGTGTGCCCAATTTGCGCTTCGTGCTCGGGCAGTTGGATTTAACGTCCTATTTCGATCGCAACAGCTTTGCCAAAGACGGGGTCACCCATTTCTTTAACTCGGTGTTTCAAACCAATCCCGCCCTCAGCCGGACGGGGATTTCTTCCCGGACGGGGTTGCTGGCGAATTGGAGCGTGACGGACGATATCGAAGCCAAGGTGGCGGGGTTTTCCTCCTCTCGCCGCTTGGATGATTTTCGCATCGACGGATTTGCGGCGGAAGTGGGGGTCCGCGCGGGCACGGCGATCGTCCGGGGAACCTATGCGAGCGATCGAGATGCGGGGGTCGATGATGGCTTTCGCGAAATTTTTCAGATTCCGCGCGGGGACGGGGGTACGGGACTGCAATCGGACGATCGCGAGCAGGCCTACGGAGTGAATGCCGAAGTCTTCATCCCGGAACTGGGGTTGGGATTATTCGGCCGTTACGGTCGCTACGAAAACCTGGATCTCGACGAGGCGGGGGAAACCTTTAGCGGCGGGATTAACCTGCTCGATTTGTTCGTTGCCAACGATCGCCTGGGAGTTGGCTACGGACGAGAGTTATCCAACGATCGCCTGCGCCGAGAGCGGGGGGACCAAATCCCCGACGTGTTCGAGTTTTTCTACGACGTGCCGGTGGTTTCCAACCTGCGAGTTGGGTTTAGCGTTCAAAGTTTTAACGAATTTTCCGATACGATTTTGGGGGTGCGGGTGAGAACGGTGTTTGACGCCACGCCCCCGGTTGCCCCCTAATTGGAGATGGTTTCGACGAGGTAGCCATGAAATTTGCCTTCTCCACAATCGCGTTGGTTCTGTTGGGATTCGGTCTCCCGATCGAACTGGGAATCTTCCGTAGCGGTCCATCCGTCGTCCTCGCTCAGACCGTTCCCGAGGCGGTGGGTCGCGCCTACGGTTTGCTGGATGTGGGTTGGGTCGACGATGCGATCGCCGCCTTTGAGGAGGCGGTGGTGGTGTATCCCGATTCCGTTCCCGCGCGCCTGGGATTGGCGATTGCCTACCGACGGTCGGGGCGAGATGGGGAGGCACTCGTTGCCTACGAACGGGTACTCGATCTCGATCCGGGGAACCTGCTAGCTCTCAAAAGTATCGGCTTGTTGGGAACCTACCGCCTCGAATGGCGAGATCGGGGAATTGCCGCCCTGACGACGCTGCTGGACTTAGAACCGGGGGATGCGGAAGCCCGAGGTCTGCGGGCGCTGCTGTACGGTTACGAATTTCGCCTCGCCGAAGCCCTGGCGGACTATCGTATTTTGCTCGACAACCCCAACCCGGCACCGGACGTGTTGCTCGGGGCCGCTCAAATTTATACCTACAGCGGCGACCCCCAGACGGGTTTGATGCTGTTCGATCGCTATCGGGGAAGCGGGGGGGCGATTTCGGGGTATGCGGCGATCGCCAATGGTCGCGCCTTGCGGGAAACGGGAAATTTCGATCGGGCCATCGGACTGCTCGAATCCCAACTGAACGGGTTCGAGACCTACGACGATCCCCAAGTGGCGATCGAAGGTCGCGTGGAACTCGCGCGCGCCTATTTAGCCTCGGGGCAGCCTCAACAAGCCCTCGCCAGCGTTACCCCCCTGCGCGGTCGTCCCGAGGCGGTGCTGCCCCTGGCGCGCGCCCTCAACGAAATCGGTCGGCAAACGGAGATGCCCTCTTTATCTGGGGAAGCCGTCGCCCTCTATCGCCAAGCCCTCACCCAAACCCCCAATCCCCCCATCACCCTGGTGCGGGAAGTGGCTGACGTTCTGAGCGGGATCCCCGAAGAACGGGAGTACGCCCTGGATTTATACCGTCAGCTGGTGGCGGCCGTTCCCGACGATCCGGTGCTGGCGGTTCAGAAACTGACCCTAGAAAGCCAACTGGGTGGAGTTTCCCCGGCGCAACTGCGACCGGCCCTGGCGGCAGTTCTCGCTCCCCTGCCCGCCGATCCCCTCGAACGCCAGCGATTGGCCGGGGCGTTGGTCCGACTCGATCCCCCAGATTCCCAGTTTCTCGATGCCTATCAAGAGCTCGTCGAAAGTGGGGTGGACGTGCCCCTATTGCATTTCCGCATCGCTCAAATTTTCGTGCAGCGCAACGATTTTGCCGGGGCCAGACAAGCCCTCGATCGCTACGAAATTGCCTCGGGAATCGAAAATGCGCCGATTTCTCAATTGCTGCTAGCCCAAATCGAGCGAACGGAGGGGAATTTGGAACAGAGCGATCGCCGCTACCAAGATTTACTCGCCAACTACCCCGAGGATGAGGAAATCGTTGAGGCGGCTTTGCGGGGACTGGTGGGGGTGCGGTTGGCTCAAAATCGCACCGATGCGGCGCTGGAACTGTACGAACGCCTGCTGGTGGCCAATCCCGACGATGTCACCCTCCAACTGGGACGCACCAGTCTGGCTTACCAACAGCAGCTCGTTTCCCTGGAGGAAGCGGAGGCGGTTTTGGAGAATTGGCTGCAAACTCAGCCCCAGACGGCACCCCCCCAAGAATTGTTGAGTTTGGTGGGGATTCTGCCGCCGGATTTGGAGCGGGAAGAGCTGTACGAGCGCCTCTTAGAAATCGACCCCTACTATCTGCCCGTCCAGTTTCGCCTGGTTCAGACCATCGCCATTCGCGATCCCGAAGCGGCTCGAGCTTGGGTGGCGCGAGAAATCGAGCGCAATCCCGATAACGTGGGGGTCTATTTCCTTCAGGGAGAGTTCGCTCAAAACGATGGCGATTTGGATATTGCCAGTGCGGCCTACGAGGCGATTTTACAACGGGAACCGGATAATTCCGATGCCTTGGCGGCGTTGGGAGGGGTGCGCTTCGGTCAGCGACAGTTTAACCAGGCGCAAGTGCTCTACGAACGGGCCTTGGCCCTCGATCCGGGGGATTTTGGCATTCGCCGCTCTTTAGCGGGGTTGACGGTGGCGCGAGACCGCCCTCTGGCCGCCCTCGAACAGCTCGAAGCCCTCCAGCTCGAACAAATTGCTCGGGGCATCGGCGACCCGGATTTATCGACCCAGATCCAACAAATTCAGGAGGATTTTTTGAGGAGGCGGGGGTTTCAGCCACCGTGGGAGCGGTATTAGGGTCAACGAACAATGAGTGAGTGGCGATCGTTTTCTACTTTGTCTTCTATTCGTTAAAGGCGATCGCCCTAATGGGGAACATCTAGGGAGTTTGGATTTGTCAATGAAGGGGTGAAAATCGCTATGACTTTTATTTAACCAATCGGTACTTGGGTAAGTACAAGGGTGTGTATTGTGATGTGGTATTCCATTGAATCGAATCGAAATATTTTTCGGTCTTCCGCCAAACCCCTAGTGGCGATCGCCGCTTTGACGATGATGTTCGGGGCAACCGGATGCGAGTCGGAAGCCTCCAGAGGAGCGATCGACCCGCGGCCGACCCCACCCCCGATTGAGGCGATTTCCCCGGTCTTCGATCGAAGCTTGCCGGAAATGTCTCCAGAACGGGAGGCGTTGCTGGCGTCGAGTTGGGAAATTTATAAAGAGCGATTCATCCAGGGGGACGGACGGGTCATCGATCGCGAGGCGGACGATCGCTCGATTTCCGAAGGTCAAGCCTATGCCATGCTGCGGGCGGTGTTTGCCGACGATCGCGAAATCTTCGACAAAACCCTCCAATGGAGCGAAAGTAACCTCGAACGCCAATCTCTGGGTTTGGGGAGCGATCGCCTTTGGGCTTGGAAGTGGGGTCAAAAGTCGAATGGAGAATGGGGGATTCTCGATCCCAACTTTGCCAGCGATGCGGATATCGATGCCATTTTTGCCCTGATTCTGGCCCAACGTCGGTGGGGGAATCCGGAGTATCTGGATTTAGCGCGGGGGAAATTGGTGGATTTGTGGGAATATTCGACGTTTAAGGTAGAAGCGTCGGGGAAGCGCTATCTGTTGCCGGGTCCTAAAGATGCCTTCGTGCCGGAATCATCTTTAATTTACCTCAATCCCTCATATTTAGCCCCCTACGCTTTCCGGGTCTTTGCCCAGGTGGATGAAGATCGCGATTGGTTTGCCTTGGTGGGCACGTCCTACGAAATTCTCGAGCGTTCGGGAGACCTCTCGCGGGTGGGGTTGCCCAGCGATTGGGTCGGCCTCGATACCCAAACCGATCGCTATCAAACTCTGGTGCGAGCCAATAACCTGCGCTCCCAGTATGCTTTCGATGCCTATCGGGTCTGGTGGCGAGTATTGCTCGATAAGGCATGGTTCGGTGCTCCCGAGGCCACGGATTTTCTCCGGGACCACTTACAGTATCCCATCGAGCAGTGGCGGGAGGACAAGCAGATCGTCGCCGAAATCGATTTGCAGGGGCAACCCCTGGTGGAATACGACGCCACGGCTCAGTATGCCATGCTCTATCCGGCTTTAGTGGCCATCGAACCGGCAATTGCCGCCGAAATTCTCGCCGAGAAAATTATCGATCGATACGATCGGGGGTTTTGGGATAACGACACGGCGTATTACACTCAAAACTTGGCATGGTTAGGCTTGTTTCCCCCCAGCGCCATCGATTCGCAACTGTTGCAGCCCCCACCGGGGAGTCCCGAACCCACTCCAGAAGCCTCTCCATAGATTGACCCCATAGATTTGCATTTACCCGAAGCCTATGAAGCGCTTTTCTCACCCCCGCCCCCCTCGATCGACCCCCAATCGAGTGCGACGGTTTTGGTTGCGGGTTTTAGGGAGTTTGGTTTGTTCGATCGCCGTTACCCTCGCGGCACATTGGGCCGCCGCGCAAAGTAACGATGCCATTCAAAAGCGGTTGGAAAAACAAGAAGAACAGATCATCGACCAATACAGTATCCCCGAACCGGCTCCCCCCCCCGTTTTCCAAGCCAAGCCCGAACCCATTGCCCCGGCCGAACCCCCCATTTACCAACCGGAACCGGAACTCCCCGAAGACGCACCGGTTTACGAACCGCAGCCCCCCGCCCCGCCACCGCCGGAAGCCCCGCCGCCACCGGACCCGGATTTAGGGGAAGCCGAAAGCGATTTCGACGAGATTCAGCAAGAAATCGAGCCCGAGGTGGAAGGCTCAGAAGAAGAGGAAAAGCCCCCCGAACCGAAAGAAATTGCCCCGAGCGATTACATCCTCCAATTCGATCGCGCTCCAGCCGTGGGCGATCGCTTGCGGTTAACGGGACTCTACGACCAGTCGCGGCTGGGGTTCACCCGCCCGCAAAATTGGAAGCTCAATTCTGTTAAAGCCCTAATCCGCTTCCAGCACTCCCCGGCCTTAATTGCCATTCGCTCCAACCTGACCGTCCAAATCAACGGCACCAGCGTCGGCAGCATCCCCCTGAATCGAACCCAAGGGGAAATTGGCAACGCCCTGTTCGAGATTCCCCTGAACCGGATTCGCGATTACAACGAAATTTCGATCGTCGTTCAACAGCACAACACCGACAACTGCGAACTCGAAGACCCCGAAGACCCCACCCTGTGGACGGAAATCCTCCCGGATTCCCAAATGATCTTCAACTACCAACCCCAACCGGTTCGCCTGGATTTCAGCCGCTATCCCTATCCTTTATTCGATCCCCAAGCTCTCGAACCCAATCGAATCGCATTTTTGCTGCCGAACGTCAAAAGCGAAACTTGGTTGGCGGCCGCTTCCGCCTACAGTGCGGCGTTGGGTCGTCTGGCCGATTATCGCCCCATCGACTTGCGCCTGGTGGAAAGCTTGGAAGAGGTGGAACCCAACGAACGCCTGATTGCCATCGGTTCCCCAGACGAACAGCCCGAACTCCAAAAGCTCGAACTCCCCCTCAAGGTCAATCGAAATCAAGTCCTCGACTCCACTGGCAATCCCTTGCCTTTCGATTTGGGAATTTTGATGCTGACAACGGCCAACGACAACAGCGTGCCGACGTTAGTCGCCACGGGGAACGATCCCGAAGGCGTCGCCAAAGCGGTTGCCGCCCTGGTACGTCCCCAAGACCGGCAAATCATGACCGGCTCGGCCTTGCTGGTGAATCGCCTCGATCCGGTTCCGCCCCCCTCTCCTCGTAAGTGGCCTCGGTTTTTGCCCGAAACCGACGAATTCCAACTCAAAGATTTGACCGCTCCCAACGGGCGACCCTTTGAAGATGTGACCGTGCGCGGCGTGGGGGCCAACCCGATCGAATTCGACTTCAAAGCCCTGCCGGACGATCGCTTCAAACGGGGCAGTTCGATGAACCTGGTGTACAGCTACGGTCCCCAAACCAACCCCCGCACCTCGGCGGTGGAAGTCTTAATCGATGGGGTATTCGTCGGCGGAGCGCGTTTGACCGATCGCGAAGGAGAAGCCCGCAAAACCCTCAAAGTCGATTTACCGGAAAACTTAATTAAGCCCAATTCCCGGATTCAGGTGGCGTTTCGCCTCAATCCCCGGGAGGAAGGAACCTGCGGACGGGTCACCGACGACCAGCTTTCGGGAACCCTCCACGCCGAGACCCGTTTCGATCTCGAACGGGAAAGATCGGTCGAGTTGCCGAATTTGCAACTGCTACAATACGGATTTCCGTTGACCGCCCCCCAAGATTTATCCTCAACGGCAATCGTCCTCCCCGACTCGCCGACGAAAACCGACGTGATGGTGATGTTGAAATTTGCCGAACGCTTGGGTCGGCTGAGCCAATCCGATGCCATCGCCCTGGAAGTCTACACCCCCAGTACCCTCCCCGAGGGCATCAAACGAGAGCGCCACTTGGTGGGGATCGGCACCCAGGAGGAGTTTCCCTTTCCCGAGGTGTTCGAGGCGAACGATTTCAGTTTGGGGAATCTATTCGAGCGTCAGAAGGGGGATACGGCTCTTCAACCCTTCTCCGATAACCAAGGGGTGGTGCGGCAGGTGATTTCTCCCTTTCGGGGCGATCGGGTGTTGCTGGCCCTGACGGCACAAACGGAGGCGGGACTGGTACGTGTGGGACAGATGTTCGAGTTCGATCCCTGGTTCTTCCAACTCCAGGGAGATACGGCCCTGTTGAACGTTCATTCCGCTCGTCCTTCCCCCTTCAAACCGGGCAGCTACGATTTAGAATTTCTCGATCGCGCCCAGAAAGTTCGCCGCATCGAACAAACGAGTTTCCTCGATAAGGTCTCCCGATTTATCCAAGAACGCTGGTACGTCCTGCCCATTGGGATTATTGTCTTAGTCTCGCTCCTGTACGGTTTAGTGCAACTGTATATCAAACGGATGGTGACGTTGGAGGATTCGCAATCGTGACTCGCCCCACCCCCAAAAAACTGTCGCGTCAGACAGAAAATCCGATCGCTCGGACCATTTATTTTCTACCGCGCGCCTTCGAGCGGTTTTTCGATCGCCTCGAACATCGATACCTGCGCTGGTTCGTCCTGTTTCTGCTACCGCTGTCGATTCCCCTGATAATTACCCCTCTCAAGGTCTGGCAGCAATGGATCGTGGCGCTGGTGCTGTTCGCCATCGGTTGGGCGAGCGTCAAAATCGAATCCGAACTCAAAGACCCCAACGTCAGCGAGTACATCCACCTATTTTTGGTTTGGCTGAGTCTGATCGTCACCTCCCGCTATTTATTCTATCGGGTCAGCTATACCCTCAATTTCGATAGTTGGATTAACGGGTTGACCTGTTTGATGCTGTTCGGGGCGGAACTGTACGCGATCGCCACCCTGGTCCTGTCCTACTTCCAAACCCTGAAAATCAAAGACCGCACCCCCATCGATTTATCCATCTTTCCCCAGGAAGAATGGTTGAAAGTGGATATTTACATCCCCACCTATAACGAGGATGTGGAAATCGTCCGCAAAACGGCGATTGCGGCTTTAGCCGTGGACTACCCCGAGGAGAAACGGCGGGTGTACGTCCTCGATGACGGTCGCGCCGAGAAGTACCGCACCCGCCGCCAGCACCTGCGTCAGATGTGCGAAGACGTGGGTTGTACCATGCTCGTGCGCGACAATAACGACCATGCCAAGGCCGGAAATATCAACACGGCGATGAAGCGTACCGATGGGGATTTGATTCTCATCCTCGATTGCGACCACATTCCTTCCCGCCAAATTCTCAAGCATACGGTGGGATTTTTTATGGTCAATCAGAAAGTGGCTCTGGTGCAAACCCCCCACTGGTTCTACAATCCCGACCCCTTCGAGCGCAACCTGCTGACCTCTGGGGTGATTCCGGTGGGCAACGAGCTGTTCTACAAGGTGTTGCAGAAGGGGAACGATTTCTGGAACGCGGCGTTTTTCTGCGGTTCGGCGGCGATCGTTCGTAAGGAGTACCTGCTGCAAATTGGCGGTATTGCCGTGGAAACGGTGACGGAGGATTGCCACACGTCGTTTCGCCTCCATTCCCTGGGGTACGAATCGGTCTACTACGACAAAATTATGGTGGCCGGTCTGGCCCCGGAAACGTTTTCCTCCTACATCGGGCAGCAGGTGCGGTGGGCGCGGGGGATGGCGCAGATTTTACGTCTGGAAAACCCTTTAATCAATCCGAAGTTGAATTTGCGGATTCCCCAGCGCATTTGCTATTTTTCGGCCACCTCCCATTTTTTCTACGGGGTACCGCGCCTCACCTACGCCATCGTTCCGACGCTGTTTTTGCTCTTCGGCGTTCGTCCGGTTTTGGGCTTGGGATTGGAAACCCTCGCCTATGCCTTTCCCCACATCCTCATCGCCCTGAATACCAACTACATCACCTACAAGAACGTCCGCTTCTCGTTTTGGAACGAGATTTTGGAGTTCGTGATGGCCTATCAGTCGGGTATCGTTACCTTTATGGCGCTGATTAATCCCAAACTGGGGTCGTTTAACGTCACCGATAAGGGGGTGGAGGTGACCAAACGCAGCTTCGACTGGCAATCGGTGATGCCGCTCTTGTTCGTCACGGCAATTGTTGTGTCGGCCCTGATCGCGGTTCCGTTTTGGCTGATTTTGCGGCCGGAGGATACGGAAGCGGTTCTGGTGAATGCGTTTTGGTGTTTGTTTAACTTGGTGCTGCTGTCTGCGGCGATTTTGGTGGCTTTAGAACAACCCCAAATGCGACGCATGCACCGTCTCGAACGCAAGCTCTGCGCCCGAGTGTACAGCCAAGGGCAGATGTGGGCGGGAATCACGGCCAATGTTTCTGAAAGTGGGGCACAAATTGTACTCGAATCTTGGCCGAACTTGCCCGATGAGGTGGAGGTGGAGTTGGAGGGGGACTTCGGGACGACGGTGCGTCTGAAAAGTCGGATCGTGTGGATCGAACCGACGAGCGATTCTCAAGTTTCGATCGCCATTCAATATCTCGAACCCACCCAAGTTCAGCTCGATCGCCTCGTGTTGGTGATTTACTCGGAAGTTGAAGAGTGGTACTCTCAAAATCGCGAGAACGTCGATGCGCCGTTTCAATCGTTTTGGTTCCTCGCCAGTGCCATCCGACGAGCCTTTCGTCCCACCAAACCGGCGAAAACCGAGCGGATTCGCAAGCAAATTCAAGCTCACTGTCAGCTGTACTGGAACGGGAACTGGTATGCGGGTACGGCCACGGCCATCGGATTTAAAAGTTTGCGCGTGGAAGGAGTCCATTGGAATCGAGAGGATTTGGAAGCACTTCAACAACAAAACCCGCTGGTGGGGGTGCGCTTGAGTCAGAATCCCACCGATACACCCACCCGCGTCCTGGCGAGGGTGGAGGAAATTGATTGGGCGCAGTTGGAGGAAGACTCTTCGGACATCGATATCGAACTCCAATTCCCGAAATCGTTACGTCAAAAACAGGAGGGGGCGATCGAAGAACTGGTGAAAATGCTGCACTAACCTGAGTTTGGGTTAAGCGATCGATTTTCAAGGCTTCAACGACAGAATCGGGTTGTTGCCGATTTCTGGGTCACGGTATAGCCGTCAGCAGTCAGCTTGCAGCAAAGCCTTGCTACTCAGACGCTGCATCATATGAGATCCGGTTATAGCGCTTCGTCATCAATTGATTGACACGATTGAAGAAATGGGTGTTTGCGATTCCCGATTCCCTCGTTTTGGATAAGCGGTATCGGCTTCGGGAGGCTAAGGGGGTCGTGCCCCGGTGCCGCCCGGGTTGTGGAGATCGAGAGTTAGCATTCTCAATCAAATTCTGTCTGAACTCTAGTATTGAGGCGCATCTGTCAACATTACATAACCAGGGTTCTGGTTATACAGAGATCGTTGTCAGTTCGAGCGGGATGCGATCGCTCGCTCTTGAGACGATCGACCCTCAAACGAACAATTAAAAGGGAGCGATTTCTCGGACTTTGTGGAGAAGCGATAACTTCAGATCGATTTTTTCAGTTCGAGTGCGATCGGCGTTAATTTTTCATCATCCTTGTCTCGATCGAAATGATGACAGAAACAATCACGTTGGAGGAATTTTGAATCGCTCGGTTCGGAACGCAACTTTAGTTGAAAAATCGAGAGTCGATAGAGTAGAATTTCCGATAAAAACTTATCTCCAATACGGCTAGAAATTCACTCGATATGGCAGAAAAGTGCGTTCACCCCTAACAGTCAAAAAAAGCTTGTCACTTGCAAATATTGCTTCAAGAATTAAAAGCAATTGGTCTGGCAAAAAACTTAACTCGACTTTGCTAAGTCAGACATCGACGCATCGAAGACAACTGCATTCGATGCAGACGCTAATGCGTTTTGCAAAATTTCTAATTGACTCTTCATTTGTTGCACTTGATTTTGAACCGATTCAATGCGATCGGAAGGTTCTGACGAGATAGAAGCCATCAGATCGACATCCTTTAGCGCTGGCATCTCTTCTTGAACGAACTTTTGTTCTTCAGAAGACGGCGTTTGAATTGAAGCCTGATTCGCAACTTGAGAGTCTCGCTCTTCAATAAAATTCTCCAACCCACTGGCTTCAAGAACTGATGTAGACAGTTTGAGCTCTTCGAGTTTTTCCTCTGTGGTTTTGAGCGCTTTTTGATGTTGTGCTAACTGTGCCTCTAATCGAGCCGATTGACCCTTAGACTGTTGCCAGCCCGTTATAGCCACACCCGCAACACCAACTACGGCGCTGAGTGTTGTTGCGAGAGCAAGATAAGGGGTAGCAATTTCTCGAATTTGTCCGGTAAAAACGGTTTCATCTTGTAATTCGATTGCCACTTCTTGAGAGCTTAGAACCGCTAAAGGAAGAGTGGATGCACAAAAAACAGTACTTGGAAGTAATAACGCAGAAAGCACGTATTTCTTCAAGGGATTTGTTGTCATAACTTGATTCCTGTAGACTCACCAACTGATGATATAAGATACCGGAATTTATAGGTTTGTTGGGTGAAGCCTACGTGAAATATCTGTAAAGATAGTGTAAAGCTTATTGAACGTTTGTATTAACTACGATTTTAAACAGAAATTATATAAAAGAATTGCAAAGTTAAGTACGATTGCGTAAAGAAAAAAATGGGGACACTCGATGGTTAAATCCGAGTAAATACGGAAAACTGGTGTTTTTCATCCCCAAAACGTAGGTATGTAACCCACGATCGCACCTGAATGAAAGCACCGGTGGAGCCGCAGATGCGACACAACGAAAGAATTGTGAAGCCATTGTGAAGCGATAAAAGACTTTCGGCGTATGCCATACAGAAAGAGGGTTTCAGCGTCTGAAGGCGACCCGATCGCATCCACAACCGCTCACATCATCCCAGATCGAAATCGAAGGCGATCTACCGATCTCACACATTGGGGATCGCTCCTTCGACAATACCGGTGTTCCCCCCCCACCGGGGGGATTAGAGAGACCCCTCATATGCGAGTTTTCTTGTAAATTAACGTCAACCGGACCCTTCGTCTGCGTGTTGTTTCTATCTGCGCGTCTTTTCCCCTAAGATCGGTCAGCAGCCTTACCCAGTGGCGATCCCGGCTCCGAACGGCCGTGGAAACGTCCAAGCTTTAGTAAGATATAAGGCAATAGTGTCCTCGATCGTCCCTGACGGAAATGCATGAGGTGTTCCCGATGTGGCTTGAAGTCTTTGACCGGCTCTAGGGCAAGACTCGGGGAACTCAATCCCAGCAACAATCTCCGATTGTCATTAGAACGTCAAGCGACCTCAGTCGAACCTTGGAAAATTGTGAATCCCTGCTTCTTTGACTCAATCTCCAGGTCTCCCATTCCTCCCAAACCGGGAGTTGGCTGGACTCCCGTTACCATTCGCACGATCCGAGCCCAAGATTTAAGAGAGCTAGCCGATATTCTGACGGAAAGTTTTCATCCTGGCGATGGCATAGCACGCTGGATGCGACCGTTCTTGCGCTTGGGTATTTATGAAGATATGCGGCATCGACTGCGCACTCCATCCTCTCATTACGTTTGTCTTGTTGCCGATGGCGGTGGGGTAAAGGGCGATCGTCTTGTCGGTCTTGTCGAGATCGCCCTGCGGTCTTCCCCCATGTGGAGCGTTTCCACCCAACAATATCCTTATATCTCCAATCTGGCCGTCCGATCGCAATTTCGCCGGCAGGGTGCGGCTTGGCAACTTTTAGCGACCTGCGAGCAAATTGCCAGGGAGTGGGGTTTTTCGGATCTCTACCTGCACGTTCTCGAAAATAACCACCAAGCCCGACAACTCTATCAGAAGTTAGGGTATACATCGCTACAAGTTGAAGAAACCTGGGAATCTTGGCTGCTCGGAAGGTCGCGCCGACTATTTTTGCGCAAGCATCTTGCCGTATCTCAATCTCGGTGAATATAATGTAGATTAGCTTGTCAATGGCAAGCATGATGAGCACGAGACAAAAGCGAAAATATTAAGAGACGTTGTGCTGATTGGCAGAATCCTAAATAGGGGCTTCTGTGATATTCTATTGATAAGGGAAGCGTCGCTCTATTTTTGAAATAGCCGTCTACCTAGGGAGATCGAATCCCAGTTTATTAAGATCGTTTAGATATTTTTAAGCGATCGAAAATCTACTCAAAAAAAGCTGAATCGATCTGTCGTTCGTAGAATATTTTTTGAGGTTAAAGTTGCTAGGAACGGTAAAGTGCTGTTTTTAGCCAATTCGATCGCAGGGAAAGTAGAGGCATGTCGTCTTTAAGTCTAGTTAAATCCGCACAGCCATCTCAGCTTCTGACCCAGCTCAACAGCGGGCAGCTCTTAATCGTCGATGGCAGCCGCCGTAACGGCATCATTATCTACAAGCGGTACTATGCAGAGTTTGCCGGTCCCGGTGCTGCGGTAGGGGGTTTTTTTGACGTTGGCGCTCGTCGTATTCTGCCGGTGGGTGACTTGCAGCTTGTCGCTCCCGAGAAATACGACCAGAGACAGAAAGCGTACCTCATCCGTCGGCATTGGATTCGTTTGACAGAGCAGCTTACGGAAAACCCAGTTCCCATTCAACGCGCGCAAACCTTGGTGACTCAGTTCGAGCACTATTTCGACTCGGAAACGGTGAGTAAAATTCCAGATGAAGCGCTATCCTTGCTCGTTGGCGTTCTACCCAGTACGATTCGCCTCGTACGTCGTCCTGTGAGTCAAAGTCGAAAGCTCGTCACGGTGTCGTAAAAATCGACTTCAGCTCAAGGTTTCGCCCCTCAAATTGAGGGCAAAATCATTGGCTGGAAATCGTAAACAGACAGGAAATCATCTGAAGTTTTTCGCTCGGAATTCGCAGCAACAAACCTGAGTCTTCGCGAAGTTTCTCGCGTTTGAAGGGGGTTGCGCTTGCCTAACGCTCCATATATACGATGGCACGAGCTCAACAGGTTCCACTCAAAATATAGCGCGGCGAGCGAAATTTTTTCAATCGATAAACCCAAGCCTTCAGGGATAAACATTTAGAGATCGGCGCCAGAACCGAGCGCAAATGATTTCGCGGTATCGATCGGGATTTTTGAAAATTCTTAAATCGCTGAAAAAGCGAGGCCTGATGCCTGAAGGCTGAATTCTGACCGAGAAACGGTCAACAGAGCGCTAAATGTATCGATACGTAAGCTTCAATACCTCACCGACTCACTTTTGCGGTAATGTCTTGATGACGTGATGGGGAAAATGACTTTTCCTTGAGGATGCGAGCAAGGCTTATGAGCATTTTGAACTTGATTTCCCTGGTAGGAATTGGGGGTTTGTGCGCGATCGCGTGGCTGGGCTCGGAAGATCGCCGGGCGATTCCGTGGAAAGTCATCATTTGGGGAATCAGTTTGCAACTGACCATCGGCATTCTCGTGTTTCAGGTTCCCTTCACCCGCGATCGCATTGCTGACTTGGGCAATATCCTCAATGTCTTAATCGATGCGAGCGAATCAGGAGCGCGCTTTCTGTTCGGTTCGATCGTCGTTCCCAAGCCCGGAATCGTTCCCGGACCTGGAGATGCGGGTCGTTGGCTTGCCAGAACCCTGGGGGATTCTTACGTGGCCGTTCCCGGCGATCGCCTTGGGGATACCACCCTCAACTTAGGCTATCTTTTTGCCTTTCGTGCCTTACCCCAGGTGATCTTCTTTAGCGCCATCGTCGCCCTTTTCTACCGTCTGGGAATCATTCAACCCGTCGTCAAGGTGTTTGCCAAAATCTTCCGCGCCACCTTGGGCATTAGCGGTGCAGAATCCTTATCCGGTGCTGCCAATATTTTCGTCGGGATCGAATCGGCGATCGCCGTGAAACCCTTCCTGATGGAGATGACCCGCAGCGAACTGTGTGCCATCCTTGCCAGTTGCTTCGGTTCGATCGCCTCTACGGTTTTGGGGTTGTACGCCGGCTTTTTGCGGGGAACGTTCCCCACCATTACCGGACATTTGATGTCGGCATCAATTCTCACCATTCCCGCCTGTTTCGCGATCGCCAAAATTATCGTTCCCGAGAAGGAGGTCCCCAAAACCCTGGGAGTGGTTCCCGAAGACCCCGAAGACGAAGACGCCTCCAAACCCAGCCCCATGGATAGCTTAATTATTGGGGCCATGGATGGGGTAAAAATGGCCGTTGGGATTGCCGCCGTCATCGTCGCCATTATTGGCTTGGTGGCACTGCTCGATTCTCTCTTTGCCGGTTTGGCCGGTTTGGAAAATAGTTCGATCGCTCTGTTGCAACCGATCGGCAAACTTTTTTCAGTGGTGACGTTAAATAATATTTTCGGCGTTCTCTTCGTTCCTCTCACTTTTCTGACGGGGGTTTCCCTCGATTCCCAAGAACTCTGGCAATCTTCCGTTCTCATCGGGCAACGAGTCCTGCAAACCTCGATTCCCCCCTATCTTTCCCTGGCCAACCTGAATGCAACCGGTGCGATTAGCGATCGGGCCATGCTGATCGTCAGCTACGTTTTGTGCGGATTTGCTCATATTCCCTCCATGGGAATTTTCGTGGGAGGACTCGCGGGTCTGGTTCCCGAGCGTCGCCACGAAATTAGCAATATTGCCTGGAAATCTCTGTGGGCAGCGACTTTAGCCACTCTGATGACGGGATGCGTCGCCGGGTTATTCTATTTTGGTGACAGCACTATGGTGTTGGGTAAATAGGAGATGGGTCGATAACGTTGCGCGAGTGCGCGGTTGCGGCTCGTTCCCATAATCGTGCCCGCACAGAGAAATTAAAGCCCAGTGTTGGGTCATGTGCGATCTGAAATCCGGTTGACTCGTGAGTGCGATTGCGGCACTCATTCAGGGAAGGATATCCTCAGGCTGCCATCCATGGCAAACGCGATCGAGATGCTCGTGCTGGCGGGGGCGCTGCCCGAACGAAAGCGTCTAACGCGATCGCATCTGATTTTCAACTCAGGCTTACCGTCACTCGGGAAGCTAGGTCGATCCACTTCATACAGTCAGTCCATACCCAGATTTCAGATCCCTTCGTTCTGATGCAAAACTCCAGTTAAAGTAGGTCAACGAGGATAAAAACCGATGAAGCGAAATCGATTGTGGCAATTGGGTTTAGGTACGCTCGCGACTTTAGTCGTACTCGTGGGTGGATATTTTGGCGATCGAGAACACCCTTCCTTCTATTCTACGAGAGTCCAGGCACAGTCTCCTGGGCCAGCGGCCCCCCCAACACCCGCTCCAGCGGCACAACCGACCCCCGCACCCGCTCCAGCCACCACGCCGGCCCCAGCGGCACAACCGGCCCCCGCACCCGCTCCGGCCACCACACCGGCCCCAGCTGCCCCCCCGACACCGACTCCCACGCCAGCCACTACCCCTGCACCCGCTCCAGTCACCGGCTTACCCGAAAATACCCTCGGATTGAGTTTGGGTCAGGGCACGTATCGAGAAGACGGTCGATTTGAAATCGGTATCCTCGATGGTTATCAAGTTTCTTCTGTCGCGGGCATACCCATTATCGAATCGAGCGATCGCGCTCTAGCATACACTGCCATCGTTCGGCAAAGAGCCACAAACCAAAGTCTGAGTCCGAATGCTCTGGCTCAGATCGCCATCGAAACCTTGCACGGGGGAGAGGGATTTCAACCCGGTGCGGTACAACCGGTTGCTCCCGGAGAAATTCTGTTGCCGTGGACGGGAACCTTGAGTGCGAGTGGCATGCAACCTGTAAGCGGTCGGGTTTTTGTGCGCCAAGTCGATCGAAACGTGCTGATGTTAGTTGTCTCGACAACCGAAGAAGGTCAAGCATCCCTCGATAGCGCGATCGCCGCTTTAGCCGGCAGCCTGCAAACCCCAGATCGGTCAGGATCGCCTTAGCTCGATCGGGGATCGACGCCTCCTCAAAAAGTCTTATCGGACAATACTTTCGCGATCGGGTCAATTTCTGTAAGATAATCCCATGTATTGCCCCCTCGGGCAGTGTCGGGGTGCATGGGCTGTTTTCACAAACAATCTGGGTGCAACCAGAATACTTTGCTCCCCGTACAGTTACATAACTTGTTCAATGCTTGTTGAATGACTTTGAAAACTCAATTGAGTTTCTTGTAATAAGACCAAATGGAGGGCGCGTTTTCCTAGAACTCTTAAATTTAGGAGCGTCAACGCGCAGAACTTATGACTCACATACGGTATCTCACATCCATGCCCGACTGGCTCGGAGCCGATCGCGGGCAGCTATTAGCTCAAGCGGACTTGAGCAGCTTTTTGAACGAACTCGGCTCTACTCTTGGAGAAACGCTACCTAGATTACTCGGAGCAATCGTCATTCTAGTGGCATTTTGGCTCGGGTCGCTGTTGGCGGCCTGGTTTGTCAAAGCAATTCTCAATCGCACGAGTATCGATAACAAAATTGCCCGTTGGCTTTCTGGTTCGCAACGAGGTGCAGACTACCCCATCGAACATTGGGCTTCAGAGACCATTCGGTGGATTGTCTTGTTATTCGGTCTGGTGGCATTTCTCGATGCCCTAGGCTTGGAATTTGTCTCGGGTCCCATCGGTACCTTCCTCGACACCATCTTCGAATATTTACCCAAAGTGGGTGGTGCGGCATTACTGCTGGGTTTGGCTTGGGTTCTGGCAACCCTGGCCAAAACGCTGCTGATGAGAATTTTGGCACCGTTGCGCTTGGACGATCGACTCGCTGAAAGTGGCGGAGAGAGTCCGTTCGTTCTCAGCGAAACCTTAGGCAATGCCCTATATTGGTTTATCTTCCTCTTCTTCCTGACGCCGATTCTCGATACCTTGCAGTTGGAAGGGCCTCTCGGACCGGTTCAGAACCTGCTCGACCAAATCCTCTCCGCACTGCCTCGGGTTCTCGAAGCGGTCATTATCGGTGCGATCGGCTGGTTTGTCGCCCGCATCGTTCGGGAAATCGCCACCAACTTGCTGTCGGCAACGGGTGTCGATCGGATCGGAGAGAGATTTGGCCTCAATTCCACCGAGGGCGGGACATCCCTCTCGGGAATTGCCGGTACGATCGTCTACGTACTGGTATTGATTCCCACGGCGATCGCGGCTTTGGAAGCCCTGCAAATCGAAGCCGTTTCCGATCCGGCGATCGGAATGCTCGAACAAGTCCTCCAATACATCCCGCGCATCTTTGCTGCAAGTGCGATTCTGGCAGTCTTCTTTGCCATGGGACGCTTTGTCAGCGACTTTGTCACCAATATCCTCACGAGCCTCGGCTTTAACAACCTACCTTCGATCCTGGGATTGCCCGGCATGTCTCAATCCCCTGCGGATTCAGCTGCTGATGAAGAGTCCACCACTCTTCAATCTCGCACTCCCGCAGAATTCGTCGGTATCATTGCCTGGGTGGGCGTTATTCTCCTCGGTCTGATTGCTGCGGTTGAAACCTTAGAGTTTGAAGCTCTCAGCGTTATCGTGTCCGGCCTGTTGGTGATTTTGGGACAAATTCTTGTCGGATTGGTCGTGTTCGCGGTCGGTTTGTACTTAGCCAACTTCGCTTACAGCTTAATTGCCAGCTCCGGTAGCTCTCAGTCCCAGTTATTGGGTCAGGCGGCTCGGGTGACGATTATTATCTTTGTCGGTGCGATGGCACTGCAAAGTATCGGTCTAGCTCCGGAAATCGTGAACTTAGCCTTTGGCTTATTGCTCGGCGCGATCGCCGTGGCGATTGCTCTGGCCTTTGGTTTGGGAGGTCGCGATATTGCCGCAGAGCAAACCCGGATTTTCTTGGCTTCGTTCCAACAAAAAACAGGCGCTCGACCCGGAGGTAAAGCGCCTCAAAGACAAGCTCCCAGGTCAACCCCTGAAGCTTAGGTTCCACAGAATGGAGAATTGAGAAAACCAGACTGAATTCTTCATTCTTATTTTAGATTCTAGCGTTTGTGTTTTGGGGAACCTCTCGTAAGCTCGAAAATTCTTTGGAACTTCATGTAGAAGCTCTCCCTTCAACTGAATCGCTTTACGTTTGCGCGCTCAAACCAAAAACGAGGTTTGGGCGCTCTTTTCATTTGGTTACAGCCTTATAGCACTACGCAAATGAGTTAGGACATTTCTAAATTCTGAAACTCTTGCGAGAGTCTACTGTTCCCCGTTCCCTAGCGCGTAGCGCTATATCTTGGTACTTCGATCGCTTTCAACCCCTTTCGGAGCTGAAACCCTTGCTGGGAATAGGATTTAGGTTAAACTCATAAAAATGGCTCAAGTCCTGAAGCTTGTCAGGTTTCTATCATTTCGATCTATAATCCTTGCGATAGAAGGGTTTGAGGTAAAAATAACACCAATTTTTGTCAAAGTACCACTAAACGCAAGGTTAGTGGTGGCTCTCGTTCTTTGGAGCCTTTCGAGCTGACCGCCAATTTACTCGCTCTCGTCCAAACTTATCGCTTCCAAAGACGTTCGGTGATGGATTTCTTCGTCTAACCTCTCATAGCTGGGACGGGTCAGATATCCCTAAATCTTACACCTAAATCCTTAGAATAAATGTCAATAAACAGAGTTCACTCTTTTCCAAAATAGGAAAAAACTTTTCTGATTTTGCTGATATAATTCTTAAACAAAAAGATAAAGATTCTAAAATAAACTTCAAATCTAAGAAAATGAAAATTTTACTTCAACATAATCAAGATGAAGACGATATTTCTTGCGTATTTGCTTACATTAAAGTTCTTTCAATTGGACTTCAACAAAATAAAGTTAAGGTCAGGATTATGACCACCAAAAAAAATAACCTTAATTACTATTTAGAAAACATAGTTTGGGCAGATATTGTTCACTTAAACTCTAATCATTTGCTTTTTGCTTTAATGGCAAAAATTCTTGGTAAAAAAATTATCCTTAAATATCATTATCCAATTTATGGAACGACTCATTTTCAGTATATAAAAATGTCTTTCTTGAAACAGATAAAGGCAGAAATCATTGATTCTATGCCTAAGTTCGATCGTCATATATACGATCGAACTATTTATTCAGTTAGGAGATGGGCAAGACTATGCAAACGACTTGCCACTGCTTCAGTAGCTACTCACCACATTGCTGCCAGTCAAACTTTAAGTAAGTGTTGCATCTTACCCTGGAAAATTACAACCGTCTATAATCCTATAGAAATATCTAATGAATTTAATTATAAAAAATTAACCGACTTATCTTTCCCATATACTTTTGTATTTGCTGGTAGAATACATTATGATAAAGGTATCGATATTCTAATAAAAGCCACACAGTTACTTTTAAATAAACGTCAAGATTTCCGAGTTTTAGTAATTGGAGATGGTCCAAAGTTAAAGCATTTTAAAAAATCATCTTTACAACTTAATGTCTTGAATCATATTCAATTTTTAGGCAAACTTTCTCACGAAGAAGTTTTAGTAAGAATCAAAAATGCACTGGCTTTAGTTTATCCTTCTCGATGGGAGGAACCTGTTGGCTATACTGTGCTTGAGGCTTCTAGTTTACAAACTTGCTCTATTGTCTCTAAGATGGGAGTGTTGTTGGAAGTTGCTAGCCCAAGTAGCTTTTTTTTTGAAAATGAGGATGTTACAACATTAACTAATTGCTTGAATTACTGTCTTGACAATCCTGAAGAAGTAATTGAGAGAGGATTAGAAGCAAGAAAGTATGTCGCCCAAAAATTTTCGCTGAAAGATAGTGTAGATCGAATCTTGACTTTTTGCTCAGACAGCTAAACCTGAATTTCTCACAAAAAGTAGGAAAACTATTCAATTTTTAGGATAACTTTCCTCAATTTTTACCTAACCTGCATTATTCATGAGAACCTTCTCCAAACAGCCGAAAGCCTTCAGTCTCAGTCGATTGATGAGTTGTGTCCAAATTACAGTTTGTAATCGATCGACAATTCCCGAATTCGACGACTGTTAAGGGTTTCAGGCATTTACGATCGGCGTTGTGAATAATCCAGGCTAAGTGACTCTTCCGGTTTTGCTTGTTTTTAAAAATTTCGTAACTACTCAGGTAGAACGCACATTCCACAGGTTAAGGGAAGAGATGAAAGCATCACATCTCAATGATGACTCTCTCCAGAAGGTACTCGACAAAATCTGGGATGATGGCGTGGCTCAACTATTTAGCGCGATCGCCTCCTGAATTCGCCTGAGAACAAACTCTCGCTCTAAATAAGAGAATAATCCCCCCGCTTTCGGTCCGCGTTCTTTACCCAAGAAAGAATAGTAAATTGCCGGAAATGCCACTTTCGGAGAAATCGATCGCGCTTTCGCTGCCGAAAAGATAGCCGTTTGCAATGCCTCGGCATCCCAAGTTTCGAGGGCTGCTAATCCTTCTTTGAGTCCAGTTAAATACTCAATTTGTTCTGGCGTTAAATCTTTGACGGTATCGGGAAGACGATCGAAGTAAATCGTTAGCTTCTCTTCGGGATCGGCATAGTCTTCCAACCACTTTTTGGCGACGGCAATCCGACGATCGATAATTTTCCAATCGTTCTCACTCAGAGGCCGATCGCTACGTTTGTCGATCTCCGCTTTAATATCCAAGTGAGGAACCTGCAACAAAGAGATTAACGTACTCACATCGAACGCCTGGTAGGTTTCTATCTCTTCATCGAGTTGAGAATAAAACAGCGGTAGTAACTCCTTCGTCAGTTCCACCTCAGTTTGAGTTTCGAGTTGTGTTTGATATTTCTCGTTTAAAGTGTCGTAATCCCGAAACAACCGCGTAATATTTTCGTAGTTGGGCGCAAAATTAATCGCCGTTTTCGGCTGCGTCCGCAACATTAAAAAGCGCAATAGTTCTGCGGGAAGTAATTCGGCAATTTCTTTCGCACTCGACCCCACCCCTTTAGATGAACTCATCTTGGTGCCATTGACCAAAATAAATTCGTACGGGGCATGAAACGGCGGTTGTTCCTTTAAAACTTTCCGACAAATGGCATTGGCAACATCCCGAGACCCTCCCTTTTGGGAATGGTCTTTTCCGGCCATTTCAATGGTGACCCCCAGAAGCTGCCACTTGGCAACCCACTCCACTTTCCAGGGCAATTTTCCATTACCATCGAAGGGAGAAGCCCAACCCGAATGTCCGCAACCATCGACGTAGTCGGTGGCTTCGGGCTTGCAGGTATAGTAGACTTCCGAACCGTTATAGTCGGTGACGACCGTGGTGGCAATTTTGCCGCAGTTCTCGCACACGACCTGAAACGGATACCAATTGTCGGGACGACTGGCTTTACTCACCTGTTGATAGGCTTCGCGAACGAGGTGGGCGTTTTTTAAAAATGTATCGATATAAGGATTGAGTTGACCCGAACGATAGAAATCTCTCAAGTAGTACACTTCGGGTTTCACGCCGAGGTAGTCGAAGACTTCGAGAAACTCCCCCATGAAGAATTTAGCGTAATCGCTGCTCGTCTCGTTTGGAGCGGGGACGTTGCACAGCGGAAAGCCTAAATAGGGAGCAAATCTATCTCGATCCAGGTACTTGGGGACGGTATCGAGGGCATCGTAGTCATCGACACCATACAAAAAGCGAACGGGTTTTCCTGCGCGTTTGAGGGCGCGGTAGATGACATCGTGAATGACAACTCCACGTAAAGACCCCACATGAACGCGACCCGAAGGCGTTTTTGAATCGTTAACAACTTGTTCGCCTTGGGTACCCGCAGCAATTTTGTCAGCCCAGAACATAGTTTGGCGCGATCGATTGAAACTTTTTTGAAACTTTATCAGTCTAGCACGGACAATTGAACTGCTTGTTGTTTGAGGGTTATCGTCAAGGGACCGTACCGTTCAATTTGTTGATGTCGAGCGGTGGCGCGAAATTGAAAAAGCCCTCAGATGCGAGTGCAGCCTTTAAGCCCACTCCAATGTCAGGGATGGCATCAAACGCTGCAAGTTTTTCAAGGATTTCCCCTGCCAAGGAATTTGATTCGATCCTTGCACGATCATTTCAACATTCTTCTTGTGACGGACTTTGATGACGAACTTCGAGAGCATGCTAATACCAGAACTATTGAGAAACTCCAGTTCGCGCAGGTTGAGAATAATCTGAGGGGGTTCGGTTTCAGCGACATCATCGAGTAGGGCGATAATGGGTTTGTATTCTTCCATACCACCTAGACGTAGCGACCCCTGGCAGCTTACAGTTGCCGTTTCTTTGTCATACCCGATGCAGTAGTCTTCGGTTTTGATTTCCATAACTTCGTTGTCAGTTCTCAATGGTGACGGGTTTCGCGAGATTGGGATCGACACCCGATCTCACTAAGGTCGAAGATCGAGGGCGATCGCCCCGCTCTGTGTTACTTTCTCCATGGGGAGGACTAAACTATACTGACTATACTGTTAGCTGTACCATTGTAGTCACGGTAATTGTTTTCGGATCTTGGCGTACGGTCTCGAATTTCCATCCGAGTTTGGCAAAGTAGTCGCTCATCATGGTTAAAAAACCCAATCCCGAACTGGTTGGATTTTCTTCGAGGGCATTCTTTTCAAGCTGACGAATGTACATTTCCGCCGGATCGGAAGCCGTAAGTTCCGCAAGGAAATGCTTAAAATGGGGAACCCGCTCGGGGGCGACGCTATTTTGGGTGACAAACATCAGCTGACCGGCATACAATTGAAGCCGGATGCTAATGGGGTAGTGTGACGATTCGTCGTTAAACTTCATTGCATTTTCCAATAATTCATTGGCAATGAAGCCGATCGCACTTTTAATTTCTGCTTGTTTGTGCCTTAAAGCCGGATCGCGATCGTTGCCCAAAAAGAACGTCATCAAGTAGTCTGCCATAAAATCGGCCGATAGTCCGTTATTGCGCCATCGCTGCTTGAGCGGAATCGAAGAAGGAGAAAAACCAATGACCAGAAATTCTTCACTAATCGGTAGTCCTTCATCGAAATCGCCAAAGATTTGAGTCATGGTTGCCAAGTCTCTCCCAAACCACTGATTGCCGATCGACTGCCCTCCATCAGATTTCGGGAATCGCGATCGAGTCTCTAACTTCCGGCGCAAGCAAGTTTGCCCTTACTTTTCGCCGACGAACTGGTGCAGCTTTGACACTTCCTCATCTTAGAAGGACGGGGATTCTTGAGCTAATCACGGCCTTTTTTGGGTGACCCATACTTAGGTCTTACACGATTATGTCTAGTCCGAGTTCAATAGAAGATCGCTCGATCTCTAAATACCCTTTTAATGGACTACTCTCCAAGCGTTTACCTTTTTCAAGGTACGTTTCCGTGTGCCCGCGGTACGCGGATTTCTCCGAAAATATTCTTCTATATCGTTCAGTCCTTCGCAAGACTGACTGCGCTTTTTTTCGAGCGATCGCTGCTCGCGATCTTTCCTTTCTTATTGCCTAGGCAGTCGTATGGCACTGTTTGGACCCGAACTGTCGGGCCGGTTCTCGCGGTTTTTTCACCTCAAACCCACTACATTTTGGCAAAATCCATCTCAGAAGGACGGGGCGAAGCGTAGCGGAGGGTTTAGGTTTCAACCGTTTGGTCAGTTCGTCCCTTACGCAACCGGTGTCCGGCGAAAATCCCGAGACCCACGATGGGACGACCTGTGACGTTGTTGCTACAACCGAGTACATTATAGCCCCAACTTCCCACCTTCGCCGGTCGCTATTTTTGTTTCATCACCAGTAAGGTGATATCGTCGTAAACCTTGTGGGAACCGATATAGGCGCGCACGTCCTCAATCGCGATTTCTCGAATTTGTCGCGCGGATCGATGGGCGTTGCGCTCGACGATTTCGCAGAGTCGATCGAGTCCGTAAAATTCGCCGTTGCTATTCTCGGCTTCGGTAATCCCGTCGGTATACAAAACGACGAGATCTCCGGCTTGGAGTTCGATATGGGTATCGCACACGAAGTCGGTAATATCCGCTTCGATTCCCAGGGGAAAGCCCAAATCGATGGTATCGATTCGTTCGATGTTGCCGTTAGCGCGAAACACGAGGATTTCTTCGTGCTGGCCGCTCGCCCGCAGCTTGCCATCCCGATAGTCTAGCAGAGCCAGGGTGATGTTTTTATCGGAGTTCATCCGTTTGATGTTGTTATAGATCGTCCGATTGAGGACATCCATAAACTTTGTGGGGTCGGTCTCGTTATTTTCGAGTAGCGTCCGGACGGCTGTTTGCACCATCAGCGTCAGAACCCCACTTTCGAGTCCGTGTCCCGTTGCATCCCCGATGCCAATTTTGACCGTTCCGTTACGGGCCAGAACGTCGTAATAGTCGCCTCCGACTTCGGTAGCCGGTTCCATGAAACCGGAAATCTCTAAGCCATCGATTTGCTCTAACTCGTATTCTTTGGGTAATAGCATCTGCTGGAGGCGGCGGCTGACCTCCACTTCGGCCCCCAAGCGGGTATTCTCCGCTTGCAAGCGTCGGTTGAGCATTTGAATTTCTTGGTTGGCGAGTTTGAGTCGGGCTTCGGCTTGCTTGCGTTCGGAAATATCGCGAAAGGTGCCGGTATAGAAGATGCGATCGCCCACTCGCGCTTGGGTGATGGTGGCTTCGAGGGGGAAAATCGATCCATCGGCTCGACGTCCGAACAGTTCCTGTCTTTCTCGGACGAGTAGCTTTTCCACCCAACTGCGATCGTTGGATGGCTCTAAGTTCGGGATTTCAAACAAACCCTCCACCATCGTCCCGGTGAGCTCCTGCGTCGAGTAACCAAAAATCAACTCCGCACTGGGATTGGCCGTGACAATTTTGAGGTGAGGTTGGGTAAACGTGACGATCGCATCGGTGGCGGTGGTGACGATCGCACTGGTGAGGGCAACGGCTTCTTCTAAAGCGTCCATCACCTGGTTGTAGCGGTTGGCAATCTGACCCACTTCGGTAAAAGGCTCCACCGGCACTCGCAAGCTCAAATCTTGGGTTTGGGCTTGGGAATCCATCACCTTAAACAAATCGTGAATTTCGGTTTTCGCTTCGTGTTCCGAGACGTTCAACCCCATCTGTTCGTCTTCGAGAGACACCCGCAAGGGAAAGATGCGATCGATCGATCTCAGCAGCAGGTAAGTCAGCCCAAACGCCCAAATCCCACAGGTTCCAATACCAACAAGCTGGGCGAGGAGTTGCTCGGAGCGTTCTAAACCCGTATGGAGGCGATCGGGATCGGCAAATAAAGCCAGGGCAAAGGTTCCCCAAACCCCTCCTCCCAAATGCACGGGAACCGCATCGACGGCATCATCGATACAAAACCTTTCCAGGAGCTGTTTCAATCCCGTCATCACGGCACCTCCCACACCTCCAATGAGAATCGCTTCGGGGGTGGTCACGTAATCGCAGGATGCAGTAATCGCCACTAAACCGGCGAGGGAACCGTTGAGGAGCAACTCGACCTCGGGCACCTTGCTGCGCCGCCAACTCACGATCATCGCCACGACTAAACCCGCAACCCCGGCCAGAACCGTATGGACCATAATTTGGGCGATGCTTTCGTCGAGGTGCAACATACTGCCCCCGTTGAACCCCAACCAACCCATCCACAACAGCATCGTGCCGAGAACGGACAACGGTAAGTTGGAGCCTTGTATTTTTTGGGGCTTGCCGTCTTTGGGAAAGCGACCGGAGCGCGGTTCGATGACGATGAGTGCCGCCAGGGCAATCCAGCCCCCAATGCTGTGAACGACGGTACTACCGGCAAAATCGACAAATCCCAGATGTCCGAGCCAACCGACTCGCATCCCCTCTGGGGAAAGGTTCCACGCCCAATGACCGAACAGGGGATAAATCAGACCCGAACTGAGGCAGGCGACGAGCAGGTAAGATTGAAATTTCATCCGCTCGGCAACGGCTCCGGACACGATGGTAGTCGCCGTACCGCAAAACATCATGTGAAATAAGAAGAATGCTGCCAGTTGGGGGTTCGATTCGAGGGTGACGAAGAAATTGGTCGTCCCAATGGCCCCCGCTTGAGTCGCACCGAACATCACGGCAAAGCCAAAAGCCCAAAAGAGTGAGGCGGAAATGCCGAAGTCCGCAAAGTTTTTGACCGCCACGTTGATGCTGTTCTTGGAGCGTGTCAGCCCGGACTCCAAGCACATAAATCCTGGTTGCATCAGGAAAACCAAGCCCGCGCAAACCAAGAGCCAAAGAATATCAACCACCGACGACCTGCTCCTTATTGTTCCCCAGTGACTTTCCTCGCGCCATGAGGAGAGGGGACGGTAAAAATTTTGAACGCACGACTCTATTATCTAACACTCCCGGTCGGGTTAAATTCTGGTAAATTTTTTACAAAATTTGCTGGGTTCGAGGGAGATCTCGGGAGCATTCGATCTCGGCTTCAAGCTGATGAGGGGGGTTGAGGCACGATCGACCACCCACAGCTTGGGGTGGTCGGAAGCCACCATCGGGGGAGTCGCCACGACCGAAGAAATCGAACCGCGTTGCCAGGGCCCATCTTTTTTTTCGGTCTCCGCTTCGATAACGCTTCGATGGGTTGTGGATTTTCGATGCTTCATCCCCATCTGAGGAAAAGCGATCTCCATCGGCGACTTAAATTGTTAAGATTATTAACAAATAGTAACGCTAAAGAAAAAATGGCAACCATTAAATTTGTAGATGAAAATAAAGAAGCCCTCTTCGCAGATGGTGCAAATTTAAGGACGAAAGCCCTAGAAAACGGTGTCGATATTTACAAAACCTGGGGCAAGCTCACCAACTGCGGCGGATACGGTCAGTGCGGTACTTGCGTCGTGGATATTGTCGCTGGCATGGAGAACCTTTCCCCCCGCACTAAGTTCGAGGAGCGCAAACTCAAGAAAAAGCCAGAGTCTTACCGTCTTGCCTGTCAGGCAATGGTTCATGGAGATGTGAGCGTTAAAACCAAGCCCTAGGGTTGGCGGGCGCGATCGACGGTGGGATCGACCCGCTCGAGCCTGAAACGTACGGTTAATGGCTCTGTTAAACCGCCGAAATCCTTCTGAATTCCCAGTGCAGTTAACTTTTTCTGTCAAACTCGCCAGGGAACTGTTCCCGAACGTCTATTCCTAATGGTATTGTAAAGAGACTTCGTTTTAAAGTTCTTTAGAGGCCCGATTCGATGGAAACTAACCAGTTAGGCTATCTTGCAAGCCTTCTGTTTGTCATAGTGCCCTCTGTGTTTCTAATTATCTTGTACATTCAAACACAAAGTAGTGAAAAGCAAGAATAAAATTGACGATTTGGCACGTTATTTCTTAGGATAAAAACTAAGAAATAAAGACAGAACGAGGGAAGAAGAATGTATTTTCATCTTCCCTCGTTTTCGATCGAACTTAATTTTTAAACGCTCGGCTTAATTTTCCGGGAAACGGGCAAGTAGCACCGGACACTCGGCATAAACTCGGACGTAATCCGACAGAGATTGACCTAAAAGGCGATCGAGATCGGGCAGTCCTTTCGCGACGGACGGACGGCGATCGGGCGATCCCAAAATTAATAAATCGGCGTTGGTATCTTCTGCCATTTTGCAGATTTCCGGACCGGCTTTTCCTTCACTGGTGACAGCACGACAGTCAACGCCCATATTTTTCACCTCTCGAATCGCCTCGGCGATGACTGGGTCATCTTCCGGTCGGCTTTTGGGATTGCTGGGGTTGACGCGAGCGAGTATCACTTGCGCGCCTTTAATATCTCGAGTGAGGAATAAAGCCAATTTTAAAGCTTGTTTGGCGGAATCCGATTTATCGAGCGCCACCATCACCCGCTTGAGCTTTCGGACGAAGATGCCATCTTTAATCAAAAGCATCGGTCGACCCGTGAGTTGGAAGACGTACTGACTCACGGAGTTATCCAAAATCGAGCGCAAACGTCCTAATGCCCGTGACCCCATAATAATAAGGTCTGCGTTTTCCTCTTCGGCGACTTCGCAAACAATAGTTTTCGCGTCTCCTTGCTTGAGGCGAGGGTTGAGTTTTGCCGGCTCGGCTTTAATGCTTTGAACCGCTTGGGCGAGGACTCGACCGCCTTCTTCGAGGGCTTCGGCCATCCCGTCTGCGGTAACTTGAGAAGGAACGACGTGCAAAACGGTAATCGAGGCGCGGGCAATTGCGGGAATGTCGAGCAATTGATTCATCATTTCCTCGCACAGTCCCCGTCCGGCAACAGCAACGACAATTTTTTCAATCATATCTATCAAAGTCCGAACAACAGGATGGTATTTTTTAATCGGGTCTTTTCAAAATTGAGAAACCCTAAAATGAAGGCTTTTGGGCGATCGCTTCGTCCTTAGGGTCTAATGGATCGAACCCCACGGCAGATAGACGGTGATGGGGGAGTTCGCGTTCGAGGGTAGGATTAAATTTCACCCACTCGTCGGCGCGATCGCGCGCGGTTCCTCAAATTCCAGCATAAGCCGAACCACTAACGGAAAATCATGAGAAATGTAGCGTTTTGGCACGTTTTGTAACGCATACCTTGACAGAAAGTCTTGGTAATGAAATGGTTCGCACGGTTCTGGAGGAATCAGAGAAGTCACGATTCTCGAAACGCATCAAGACACTGGCGCCAACGGCGATTGCAGCTCACCCAAACCCCTTTCCATTAGATATCTCCAGAAATCAAAAATAAAATCAATTTAGATACCGAATTCATACATTTTTTATCCCTTTCCCCCTTAACCCTTAACCCTTTTCCACCAGAAGTCTATTTACCCCCTGCATCAACGATGGAGATCGATCCATGAAAACACCTCGAAAGAACGACAATAGTTCGTCCATCGCCCCGGAACTCCCATGGTTTGAATACCCAGTGCGAGCGCATCCCCACCATACCGACTATGCAGGCATCGTCTGGCACGGTACTTATATCGCCTGGATGGAAGAAACACGGGTCGAATACTTGCGCCTTGCCGGGATTGAGTTTGCCGATTTGGTGGCTCTGGGCTGCGATTTACCCGTCGTCGAACTCTCCGTTCGCTATCACCAATCCATGGCGATGGGAACGAGTGCCGTCGTCAAGGCTTACATGGAACCGCCGTCGGGGGTGCGATTGAACTGGGACTATCAAATTCGATCGCCCGACGGGAAGATTCTCTACCTCACCGCTCGCGTCACCTTAGTGGCCGTCGATCGCCAAAAGGGTAAGATTATGCGACGGCTGCCCGCTCCTCTGGCTGAAGTTTTAGCGGAGCGCTCCACCTAACGCAGGAATTTCGGCATCACTTCGGCGGCGGTGAACAAACCGTGCAACCCTCGCCGATGGAGGGAAATACCGGCTTTGAGATAGCCGAACGCCGGTCCGCAGACGTTGGCAGCCATGCTGGTTTCATCTCCGAGGGTAAAGGTATGGGTAGAGATTTTGCCTTCAAAGGTGCGGCCGGTGACGCGAACGTTGGTACTCAGGGGTTTTTTCGGATTCCGAGTATCGACGATTCCACCAACGGAAACTCGATCGCGGGAGACGATACCCGCAAGTTCGAGCATGATGTCATCGGCGTGTTCCATATTTTCGAGGGCCAAAATGCCGTTGGTTTTGTCGAGCAGGGCTTCAACTTCCGCATCGCTCATCTGACTGGCTCTTGCCACATCGTATCCCGGCATATGGGCGATATCTTCGCGGATGGTGGCGCGATAGGCTTCCCAGTTAGCAATGCCCACGCCGAAGGTAATTTTGACGCTGTGGATTTCGGCATAGCTTTGGGCGGCAACGGCAGCAGCAGCCGTCAGCAGTCCGGGGGTGGCGCCGCACCCGGTGAGATAGGTAATCCCCGCGTCTTGCAGCTCCCCTTGCAATTCTAAAAGCTGTTCGACGGCACTGGTGCGTTTGAGGGCATCCACGAGTACCCCTTTCCATCCCATTTCGACGAACTGTCGGGCAACCGATGCCATGAAGGTATTGGGGAGATTGGGCAATGCGAGGAAATATCCCTCAACGGCGGTGGCGTTTTCGATTAAGTCTTGAATGCTGCGATCGCTCAGGGTTCCATCGGATTGCAAGTGCCCCAAAGACCCCTGTCGAGCGTAGGCGGCAATGCACTCGTCGGGATTTAATCCCCCCTCGTTGTAGGCGTACCCGTGGCGATCGGCTCCGGCAACCCAGAGGGCTTCGCGTTTGGGGACCAGAATCCGGGCCGCGGCCTGTCCGAGTCCTCCAAATCCCAGGATGCCGACTCGAATGGGATGTTGAAACTCGTTGTCGATCGATCGAGTGCTACTCATGGTAACTCGCTTTACTTAAAGAGCAACTTTTTATTATCCGTCGCTCTGAGACGGTTTCGATCGCCGTGCAACTCTAGATAACAATAAGCTTTTTTGCGCGCTCTATGTTCTATCTGAATCTCTGCTTGACTCTTGACGCCAGAGAAAAGTTAAGCGAAACTTACTTCTAATTAGAGTATAATTACACAAAGGAATAAGTTTTGTTAACTTCTTGCTGGCTTTCTTCAAGACTAGTCAAGAGTTATTTAGCCACACAGATGGTAGATCGCTCAGCCAGCTAGGCGGCTATGAGTTAGAGATTCCGAGTTTGTCGATCTTCTTGCGGTACGCGCCAACTATGGAAACACTAGAATTTATTATCTATCCAGATGGCAGGGTTTTTGAAAAAGTAACGGGCATCAGTGGTGCATCTTGTGCGGAAGTCACCGCAGCCATCGAAGCCCAACTCGGACAAGTCCTCTCGCAAAAAACAACCTCTGAATTTTTTGCCACCGAGCAATCTCAAGCAACCAGTGTCGATGCTTGGGCGACCCAGAACGAGTGGTAAATTTTGCGTTTTGTTGCGTTGGATTCGGTTTCCACTGTCAATCGACTGCTGTTTTTTTAACATAAGTTGCCATGTCACACTTTAGTCATCTCAAAACAAAAATCAGAAATCTGACCTCCTTACAAAGTGCTTTAACTCAACTCAAGGTTGAATGGAAAAGCGGACCCAGAGAAGTACGGGGCTATCGCGGTCAAACCCATACGGCCGAAGTCGTCGTCGAGCAAGACAACGGCTACGATATTGGCTTTAGCTGGAACGGTCAGGAGTACGAACTCGTGGCCGATTTACAATTCTGGCAGCAAAACGGTTCTGTCGAGCGCTTCCTGCAAAAAGTTACGCAGCAATACGCCTACCAAACCGTCATGAGCGAAACCGCCAAACAAGGCTTTCAAGTCGCCGAACAGCAAAAGAACGAAGATGGTTCGATTCGCTTAGTTCTGCAACGCTGGGCATAAGACAAATCGAGCCGTTCGGGTCGCTTCCCTAAAGTCATACCCGTTTTAGATAAACTCGCATCCTGAATGTTGCCATTGCCAAACCTCGGGAACTAACCGATTGTCCTGTTGCGTGGTGCTCGATTCGTGTTTTATCCAAAACTCAAATTCAAGCCGACTGCGTATTGAAGTTGTGGGAAGTATTCGATCGAACCGCAGGGAAAGAATATTTTTTCTTTCCCTGTTTTGAATTAAAAATTAACGGTCATCGACCTCCAAAAAGAGTATGAACTCGGATTTTTCTCCAGGTTTCACGAGTGAAGATCCCGATCGTTCTGGATTTGAGCCGGAGTTGGGTGGAACTTTACGCCAAGCCCCCGAGCGTTCCGGTTTCGAGCCGGAGTTAGGCGGTGTGTTGCGGCAAAAAGGGGTATACGTTGACGAACTCACCTGCATCGGCTGCAAAAACTGCGCCCACGTCGCTCGCAACACCTTTTATATTGAAGCAGAACACGGTCGCGCGCGAGTTTTCGACCAAGATGGCGATGGCGAAGATACTATACAAGAGGCGATCGACACCTGTCCGGTTAACTGCATTCACTGGGTCGATTATACAGAACTCAAAACCCTTGAAGAAGAACGCAAGCATCAAGTGATTCCCATTGCAGGCGTTCCCATCGCCAAAGGCAAATTGATGTCAACCCAGCGCGAGCGCAAAAAGCCCAGATCCCGCAAGAAGAACCCTCGCACCTGAAGCAGCTAGAGCGCAAACCCTGCGCTGTGCTCCCCCTGCGCTTTGCTCCGCCCGCAGTTTATTTACACGAGCGAATAAATCGGTTTTCCCATTCCCTCATTCCCCTTCCCTCTTCGGAATTCCGAGTTCTCCCTTCCCCAGGACTGAAAACATGTCACGAAAAGGGTGCGAACGGCTAGATCGGCGATCGAACTTGTGTAAATTTAGCCCTTCAGGCAGGTTCGGAGGACTTTTCTTAAGAAATTTTTGGTTCTTTTCACACGGATGTGTCCTGTTGATTACAATAGAAAAAGCGGAGACGCATGTTTCCGTTCACTCCTCACACCACACTCCGCCTGGAAATTTTTTCCAGGCGGTTCCTTTTGGAAGCTCGGAAGAGCGGTAACACGCAATTCTTGTAAAAACTGCTACGACTGCTGTGGTAGAATGTTGAGACTAAGATACGGTATACAGTAAGGATCTTTAGGCATGTCAGAAGCCACGCAAGTTACAGATTCCAGCTTTACGGAAGAAGTACTCAACAGCGACATTCCCGTCCTTGTAGATTTTTGGGCCCCGTGGTGCGGTCCTTGCCGCATGGTCTCTCCAGTGGTAGATGAAATCGCGCAGCAGTACGACGGAAAAGTGAAAGTCGTGAAGTTAAATACAGACGATAATCCTAATGTGGCAAGCCAGTACGGGATTCGTAGTATTCCAACTCTAATGATATTTAAAGGTGGAGATAGAGTGGATATGGTCGTGGGTGCCGTTCCAAAAACGACCTTAGCCAACACCTTAGAAAAGTATCTCTAAACCGATCGAAAGACTCTGATAACGTTTGATGGTAAAACGTTTGATGTCTGTTTTCAAAGCTGGTTGTTACCTCGTTTAAGAGTTAACCCAGCTTTATTTATTTTTAAAGTTGGTGATTCCAGCGTCTGTGAAGTCGAATTAATCGGTTCGAGCTGGAGTCTTGCCCCCATTAGAACCTTGCAAGTCGTCAGTTTGTATGGTTAAAAATGCTTCTTCCCAAGACTCGATCGCTCTCCAAACCGAAATCCTCGAGTTACTCGATCGCTTACCAGACCTCGAACACGGAAAATGGATCGCTCGATCGCTCGCTGCACTAGTCCGCATTGCCAACAACGATGTCGAACGTCTCGACTGGAAAATCCTCACCTATACCCTACAGGATATGGAGCAGGGATTAGAGGTGTTTTATTCCTACCGACACGTTCGTAAAATCGCCATCTTCGGTTCCGCCCGAACGCCGAGCGATCGACCCGAATACGACATGGCCGTTCGTTTTGCTCGCCGGATGACCGAATTGGGATTTATGGTCATTACCGGAGCCGGTGGTGGCATCATGCAAGCAGGCAATGAGGGTGCAACCGCAGAGCATTCTTTCGGCCTCAACATTCAGCTTCCCTTCGAGCAAGAATCAAACCCATTTATCGCTGGAGATCCCAAATCCATCGATTTTAAGTATTTCTTCACCCGCAAACTCTTTTTCCTCAAAGAAAGCGATGCCCTGGCTCTTTTTCCAGGGGGCTTTGGTACCCAGGACGAGGCTTTCGAGAGCTTGACCTTAAGCCAAACCGGGAAATACGGTCCGGCTCCCATCGTTATGATTGACAGACCTGGAGGAGACTACTGGCAAAGCTGGGACGAATACATTCATCGCCGACTGCTCGAACGGGGTCTGATTAGTGCCGAAGACTCTAGCCTTTACACGATTACCGATAACTTGGACATCGCCTGCGAAGCGATTCGGAGCTTTTACCGCGTCTATCATTCCAGTCGCTATGTGGAAGATCGATTAGCGATCCGCCTCAAATGCGAACTTTCCGATGAAGATGTCGAATACTTAAATACCAACTTTAGCGATATTTTGCTCAAAGGACGGATTGAAAAAAGCTCGGCATTTCCCCAAGAATCTAACGACGAGACGATCGATTTGCCCAGACTCGCACTCTATTTCAACCAACGGGACTTAGGGCGACTCCACCAACTCATTGCCACCATCAATCAACTGGGCTGTCCGAGTCCGGAGTTAGAGCATCCCGAACAAAAGTAAACCCGAGAAGACCTTCGATTGAAGATGGTAGAAACCTCCGAACAAGGGGGAAAGGTAAGGGGAAGATTGAAACAGTCAAAGGGGGATAAAGCGATCGCTTCGGTCTAGAAATTGATTCGTTTGTTCTTTGCCGAAGATGTTCGATCGATAAAGGACAGACTGGTACAGTCTGTCCTCTAAAGCCGGTGTTATTCTGCGTATCGGTAACAATGCAGTTCAACCGACGATATTATCTAGATTATTTAGCAGCGCAAGGATCGGCTTCCTTAGCAGCGCAAGGATCGGCTTCCTTAGCAGCGCAAGGATCCGCTTCCTTGGCAGCGCAAGGATCCGCGGCTGGGGCTGCTGCTGGGGTTTCGGTGGGGGCTTCGTCTTGAGCCGCACAAGGATTCGAGCAGCCGACAGCCAGACCAACGCTCAGAAGCGTCATTGTTGCTAGGGCACTCAGGTATTTAACTTTCATCTACCGATCTCCAATGTAACGATTGAATGTGTATATTTATGCCATTATAGATAGGCGGAGCAGAAAACGCACCTCAGATCGAAAAGATTTAGGAATTCTAAAGGACGGGTAAGCCCAAAGCACCGGAACATTTGTGTTATTTTCCGTTACAATACGCTCGCTTTACTTAGACTTCCCGTACGGTATTTAAGGTAGCATCTCAATCTAAGTTCTGGATGAGAAATCCCTGAAAACTTATGGTGTCGATCGCCATCGCCAAAAACGAGGATTTGAGGCTCAAGGTGACGGTAACCTCGCACCGTTGTGACAATATTTAGCTCCTATCTTATTCTGGGTAAAAACTTATCTTCCACTCAGGGATTCGCGAGATTTCAATAATACCCTGAAGAAAATATCGGACGGCAACTCGAAAGACTGAATTATCCCATGACTCAGCCAAAAGAATCGAGCGCGATCGTCCCTTGCAATCTCTCAAAACTTCACCTCTCAACCGGCGAGTAAAAATCATGATTTCCAGCCTTTTTCGAACTCCTCTAGCTTCTTCCCCAAAAGCATCCCGAGCGCTGGTTTGGACAATGCTTCTGATGTTGGGGACTGCAGGCTGTACTCAAAATTCTCCAACCTCCTCTGGGACTAACGAAACGTCGAGCGCACCACCGACGACGATTTCTCTGACTCAAACCGGTTGTCAGTTTTTAGAAACAGAGGAGAAAGATTACGAATATCAACCCACAGATGCCGATGCGTGCAAGCAAATCAATACCGACACGCTATCCCAACGGGAAGCTAAGTTTAAACCATTAACCCTCAAAGCCGGAGACTATATCTTTAAGGTCACCAATCAAGACGTACCCTACGAGTTGGGATTCTACTTGCGCGGAGCGGGAGCAACGGGCATCACCTTACCGAAAGTTAGCGGTGGCGGCCTCACTCAAGGAACCACCCAGGAGTATCAGATTACCTTAAAACCAGGGAACTACGTGTTTAGCTGTCCCCTCAACCCCACCCCTGACTACCCGATCGTGGTACAGTAACAAGTCTTCAACCTTTGGAGGAGAAGCCGATGGAAGCGAGTGACTCGATCGTAACCGGAGAAGGACGCTGCGAAATCTTAGATGGGGTTCCAAAAGCGAATCTTCCAACTCCCTACCGACTGTATCGATTGCTCAGCGATCTCGACGATATTTTAGAAGCCCACACCGACGATCTTCAGCGTCTGCGGTACATATCCCCTTTGGTGCGACAGTTTCTCATCGACTCTCCTTGGCTCGAAGCTCAGTACCTACCCCCCGACCCGCAAAAAGGTTGGTCGGTGGTGATGCTTTACGACGAACCCGACTATCCCCTGACGGTACAGATGGTGGCATGGCAGCCGGGGAAAGTTTCCTCCATCCACAATCATGCCGGTTGGGGATTGGTGGCACTTTTGCAAGGGGAGGAGAAGAATACGTTTTGGCGGCGCGCACCGGATGAAGAATATCCCGATCGCATCGAACAAGTGGGCGATCGCATTTTGGAACCGGGTCAAATCATCGGCTTTGTACCCGACGCGATTCACTCTATTGAAGCCATGGGAGACGAACCCACCGTTTCTTTCAATCTTTACGGCAAAGCCGACTACACTCGGAGGTTTGAGTTCGATCCGATCGCCCATCAGGCAACAAAGTTTTAGCCGACTTTACCCTCTAAGCAAATAAAAGGGTTTTTGATGCAGGTGAACTCGATTATGTCATAATATTTAACAGAAATTTTAATATTGATACTTTCAAACCGCTCAAAAGCCCCAAGTAATGGAAACCCCAAAAGTCCCAGAGCAAAACTCCCCAGCCAGTGCGACGGAGAGTACCTCCGATGTTGCCGAACTCGATCGGTATGAATGCGCTCCTTGCGGCTACGTCTACGAGCCGGAAAAAGGCGATAGCGTGGGAGGGATCTTACCGAATACGTCCTTTGAAGAATTATCCGTGACCTGGCGCTGTCCGGTCTGCGGTGCTCGCAAAAATGCCTTTTCTAATATCGGACCGGCGAGTAGTGCCTCGGGATTCAAGGAAAATTACGGCTATGGCTTCGGCGTGAACACCCTCACCCCCGGACAAAAAAGTCTGTTAATTTTTGGGGGTTTAGGCGTCGCGGTATTAATCATGCTGAGTTTTTACGGTTTGACATAAGGCTCTTACGGGCAAGTTATCCGTTGCCAAATCCACTCCAATTATTGCTATCCATATCATTGCCAGAGATCGAATCCAACCTCATGAATTCTATTTTTAATCGCTTCAAACAATTAGCCGTATTATTTGCGGCTATTTTCTTGTGCGTGGGCTGTCGTACCGCGCCGACCTTAGATGAAAATCCGTGGGAAATTCTCTCGTTACCGACCGAAGAAACCATATCCGATATTGCATTTACCGACGATTTGCAACGAGGTTGGAGTGTGGGGTCTAACGCAACCCTTCTCGAGACCACCGATGGTGGCTTGACGTGGGAAACGCGCGAGTTAGATTTTGGTGATGAAAAGATTCGCTTCGACTCCATCAGTTTTTCCGGCGATGAAGGTTGGATCGTCGGCACCCCTTCCGTGCTCTTGCATACCGAAGATGGTGGTAACTCCTGGTTCCGCGTTCCATTGAGCCAAAAGCTGCCGGGAAATCCGAGTACGATCTTTGCCATGGGACCGCAAGCAGCGGAAATGACCACCAACATCGGGGCTATTTATCGCACTCAAGATGGCGGAAAAAACTGGAAAGCTCTAGTTCAGGGGGCTGTTGGTATACTGCGGAATATTTCCCGGTCTGAAGATGGTGGATATGTTGCGGTTTCTGCACGGGGTAACTTCTTCTCCGTTTGGAAACCCGGCGAACCCACATGGCGGCCCTACAACCGCGAGAGTTCTCGCCGCTTGCAGAATATGGGATTTAGCCCCGATGGCGAGCTGTGGACTCTCGGTCGCGGTGGCATGGTTCAATTTAGCGATATCGATAAGACCGAACCCGGTCAAGAACCGCAATGGCAAGAGCCGATTTATCCAGAGCGCAAGAATAGCTTGGGATTACTCGATTTAGGTTACCGAACTCCCGAAGAAATTTGGGGCGTTGGCGGTAGCGGTAATGCCCTTTGTAGTTTGGATGGCGGTCAAACCTGGCTCAAAGATGCCGAGTTAGAGAGCATTCCGTCCAACTTCAACCGGGTCAAGTTTATCTCGGCCGACCAAGGATTTATTCTCGGTCAGCGGGGGACGATGCTGCGGTATAAAGGAACGTCTCAAGCGACATAAATCGCATTGAAACAATTGAAATAACTGACCCCCGACACTTTTTATAGATGCGAGCGTGGGTCAACTCGAGGGAGGATTCTGCAGAATTCTCCCTCATTCTTTTGGGATTTATAGCGGTTTTCATTAAGGTTGAACCCAATCGGGGTTGGTGGGCAGTGCAATAGCTAATTCAGAGTACGACCCCGGAGAGGAAAACTGCCCACCCTACAAATTTCTTTCAGCGGTCAATGTTTTTGAAAACCGCTGTAATATCAGGTTCGCTTAAACACTTCTCATTAAAATTCGCCTGAATTTAAGCACAAGGGTTTCTTTATTGTAAGTAATTATCCGAACTTGATATAACGACCCTCGAAAGACCCCATTCTCAACGAGCATTAATCGCTGACACTACCCGATAGCGAACTCCGATTGTTTCCCGTCAAAGCGGTCGTTGAAACCATCGCCGCCACGAGTTGTTCGGGAACGACGGAAAATGGGAGTCGGTGAATATCGGAATCTGCCGCACAAGCGACTTCAGCTGCGTGGTGCAATTCGGTCAGGGAAATCTCCCCAAGTCCGAGATCCCAGAGGGTTTTCGGCAATCCGATCGTCTCGAAGAATTGCAAAAGCTGCCGTCGGGCGGAAATCGCTAACTGGCTGCCCTGACACAGTTCTTCGAGGCGCAACTGTACCAAGATACCGTAAGCCACTTTTTCGCCGTGGAGGGTGCCGTGGCTGGCCAGTAAATGAGTCAAACCATTGTGAACGGCGTGGGCGGCCACAGTACGACATTGAGCGCCACCGAGTCCGCCAATGACCCCAGCCAGTAAGACCGTGGCATCGACCACTTCTTGCCAGACGGAACTCCCCGGTTCGGCGAGGGCAACCGTCGATTTTTGCAGGAGCAGATCTCGCAGGACGCGCGCCTGTTGGACTGCCGCCACGATGGTGGTGTGCTCTAAATGACCGCTACTGACCGACGCTTCGTACCATTTCGCCAAAGCATCGCCAATTCCGGCGACGAGAGTGCGCTGGGAGGCCGTTTGAATTAAATCGTAGTCGAGGACGAGCAAATCCGGACAACGCTCCAGGGGAACATCGTACAAGAATGCACCTTCCGATGAATAGACGTTCGACAGAGCCGTCCACGCCGCGCAAGTCGCCCCCGAGGTGGGAATGGTGGCAATCGGCAGCCCGCAGCGATAGGCGAGGAGTTTGGCGGCATCGAGGGCTTTTCCCCCACCCACTCCGACGATCGCATCCGCTTCGCCATCGGATACCGCTTGCTGCATGGCGGCTAATCCCGCTTCATCGCAATCCGTGCCGTAGGACGCGAGGGTCACGTGAAGTTGCTGGGCATCCAGAGCTGGCAGCAGGCGATCGCGAGCCAAGTCTAGGGTCCGCTCTCCCCCCACGATTAAAGGACGTTTGCCCAGGCGGGCGATTTCGGAAGCCGCAGAAGCGATCGCCCCACAGCCTCGAATCACGCGGGCGGGTGCGATGGTCAGTGGTGGTAAGAGTGATGTGGTTTGAGGGGATAATTCTGAGGCTGGGGTGTGAGACATATATCGATCGGAAGATTTTAGATTTTAGATTTTAGGGGGTTATCGTTTCGGATGAGTGGCGATCGCTCTTTCGGAGATCTGGGGCAACAGGACAAGGAGGAGAGGATGAAAAATTCAAGATTTTAGGGGAAGATCGCTACATTCTGTAAGACCTACCGATCGCATCCAAGCATGCCAACGCTCCCCCTCACCAGAATCTTAACCATCGCGGCGATCGCTATAACGTTTCCCAAGTCCAATCCTGGGTATACCATTGATTGTTTTGCCTTAGGAGTTGGTAACGAACGAGCAGGTTGCTATCGCCCCCCCCAACGGGTTGACCACCCTGGAGAATGGTTTCCGATTCGCGGATCCGAGCTTCCACCACCGCTTGGTTTTCATCCCCTTCATTGGGAGTCACCGAAACAATCTCTACCCCGTGTTCGTACTCGACGTAGATTCCCTCATCTCGAGCGCTGGCCGCCCGTTGCTGCCAATCCTCCAGAGCTGGGCTGGCTAAAATCTCCGAGAGTTTGTCAATCTGATACTGGGAACCCATTGCCGCTTTCTTCGTATTCAACCAGGTTTCGATAATCTGTTTGGCAACGGTCTCATTCAGCGGTCCCGATCGAGAGGCAGAAGGGGGTGCGGGTTTGGGAATTTCTAAGGGAGGTTGATTGAGGCGAATTGCCAATCCGTCACCGTCTAACTCGGGTCCGGAGAGCGAGCGGACCAAGCCCGCCAAGCCTCCGACAATTTTGCTGGCCAAAAAGCCCGCAAACCCCAGCGCCAGTAAGCCGGCCAGGATGGTTAATATCAGTCGATCGATTTTCACCGAACGGGTCTTGCGTGTTGACTTAGCTTTGGAGCGCGAATGAGTCGTGCCTCCTTTGTCGCTCTCGAAGGGGTTCCCTTCCGGCAGCGGCAGTTGGGGGTATTCCGGAGTCCCGCGCGCGGCCATCGGTGGCGGCACTTGCGTCACGGGACTCGCACCGATCGCACCGAAAGCAGAACTGGTATCGCTCGCGGCCACTGCCGTCCTCACGGCCGGTGCTGGGGCGACGGGAATTTGGGCGTGGGCTGTCGTCGTCGGACGATCGGCCAATGCCATGGTGGTTCCAGTCGCAACCCATCGATCGGACAGTTCTGCTTCCGAGGGTAACGCCTCAAGATGGGCCTGCACCTGTTCGTCCGCAAAATACTCCTTCAACGAAGCTTTGCGATCGGCTAAATCCCGAAAATGGGGGAACACGTCATCTTGCAACCATCGTTCCCCGTACAGGCAAAGTCCCGGCAGCAGATCCGAACTATTGCGAGAATGTTCTCGAATAAACGCCAGAGCTTCTTCTTCCTGGGAGAGTTCCAAAGCGTGACTGGCCGTTTCCGTCTGACCCAGCAGCAGGGCGCAAATAGAGCGCTCCAGATGCACGTCCTGCCGCCGTCCCAACTGGACCAACATCAACTGCGCGCGATGAATTAACGCCGGTTTGCGATCGGCAAATCCGCGAGCGATCAGTGCGTAGACCGCCAGATACGTTGCCACCGCTGACGGACGACGAGCCTCGCGCTCGAATAGGAGCTGTTGTTCTGCTGCGGTGGTGTGGGGGCGCAACTGCTGGATAAAGCGCAAGAAGTCGTCGACATCCAAACCCGAACGATCGTCGCCGCTGCCATCGATACCACTGCGTTCAGATAGCATATCCCGCAGCAATTGCAACCCTCGCTGGCGGTTCACGCTTTGCTCTTCAGGGAGGGCGAGCAGTTCTAGAATTCGGTAGGGACGAAGTTTGTTCAGATCGGCTTGCATGTCACCCCGTAGGTTCGGAAATAAGCTTTCGCGTAGTAAGAGAGCCTGACCGGCTTCTAGAGAGGAGGCCGCTTTTTCATACTGGTTTTGCTGCCATTGCTCTCGACCCAGCTCCAAGTAGGCACTCGCAGCCACCAGAGTAATATCCGAGCGAATCACCGCAGCCGAACCCGGACGATTTTCTCGATCGGGATCTGACTCTGTCGGGTGGCTCCCCAAGAGAGGACGAGCTAGCTTTAATACTAATTCATATTCGCCAAGTTCTTGCAAAAGCAGCAAAGCACCGATGGATCGATCGTCATCGATGTCAAGACTGGGTGTTTGAGAATTTCTCAGAGAGGTTTGAGGACTTGCCCCATTTTCTCGATTTTGACCGCCGGTCCCCAAGGGCTCGAGTTCGTAGGTTTTAGCCAGGAAATTTGCATCGTAGCGGGTGCGTTCTTGGGGATTTGATAGAACTTCAAACGCTTCGTCGATGAGCTGTTTGCGTTTCTCGATCGCCTCTTCCGAGTATTCCCGACGGGGCATTTGTCGCACCCGATCGTGATGCGCCTCCTGCAATCGCTCGGCCGTCGCTTGAATGGGGACGCCTAAAATACGGTAGTAATCGAGAGGAATTAGCACGAGTCCGCTCCGGATCGCAGTCAAGTCCCGATCTAGTCTATCGCAATCTGCCCGGAGCCGAACGGGGTATCGATCCGGGAGAATTTTAGATGTGAGATATTAGATATTTTTCAGATTCTGGCAGCTAATGAACTGGGGATCGAGAGGAGATAAGAGGTCCAAAGAGTTGACACTCTAAAATCTACGCTGTTCCTGACGACTGATATAAGATGTGGTTAAACGCAAGCTTCTCGGAACGAGCGCGACGTAGAATCTCCATTAGGGCACAATCTACACTGAACCCGACCCAAGTTGACGGTGCATGAGAAGTCGCCTTTGTTTGTGCATTCGTGGTAACGTGTATCTGCGCTGGGCAATCGAGTCGATCGCGTTCAAGCAAGTACGTTCCCCGCGTCGCTTCTAGCAAAGCGTTCCACTGTCATGCTTTGATTAATTATTGTAAAGCGGTGAAGTTATAGGAGAAACTGTATGGTTCGAGAACGTGTCCTACCGATCGTCGATCCGACCACTCAGGAAGTGAGTCGAGAAGACGGATTGTTACTTTACGAGGATATGGTTCTAGGACGCTTGTTCGAGGACAAATGCGCCGAAATGTACTACCGGGGCAAGATGTTTGGCTTCGTACACCTCTACAGCGGTCAAGAAGCGGTCTCGACGGGGATTATTAAAGCAATGAGACCCGGTGAAGATTTCGTTAGCAGTACCTATCGCGACCACGTTCACGCCCTCAGTTGTGGGGTGTCCGCGCGGGAAGTGATGGCGGAGCTGTTCGGGAAAGAAACGGGTTGCAGTAAAGGGCGCGGTGGCTCGATGCACTTATTCTCAGCCCCCCATAATTTACTCGGCGGTTATGCCTTCGTGGCAGAGGGGATTCCGGTGGCTTTAGGAGCGGCCTTTCAATGCCGTTACCGACGAGAAGTACTTGGAGACGAGAGTGCCGACAATGTCGTCGCCTGTTTCTTTGGGGATGGGGCGAGTAACAACGGTCAGTTCTTTGAGTGTTTGAATATGGCCGCCCTGTGGAAGTTGCCGATTTTATTCGTGGTGGAAAACAATAAGTGGGCCATCGGGATGGATCACAATCGAGCCACGTCCCAGCCGGAAATTTTTAAAAAGGCCAGCGTCTTTGATATGGTTGGAGTCGAAGTGGATGGCATGGACGTGCTAGCGGTGCGTTCCGTCGCCCAGGAAGCGGTTGCCCGCGCTCGAGCTGGAGAAGGACCGACCCTGATCGAAGCCCTCACCTATCGCTTCCGAGGTCACTCCCTCGCCGACCCCGATGAGTTGCGAGACCCAGCGGAAAAAGAAGAGTGGTTGGCTCGCGATCCCATCGAACGCTTGAAAGTTCACCTGACCGAGCGCAACTTAGCCACCGCGGAAGAACTCAAGGATATCGAACGGCAGGTTCAAGCAACGGTGGATGATTCGGTGACCTTTGCCAACGAGAGTCCCGAACCGGATGCAGCAGATTTACGTCGCTTTATTTTTGCCGAAGACGAATAGAGTGGCAACAGTTCTACTCTCGCCCGAGTGGGTCGGATCTGCGAAGTGGAAAAATAGTTGTCACCGAAGCTGGGTTAATGGCAGGACAAAGATAGATGAGGATAATAACTGACTCTCTTTGTCCGAGCTTATTGTGACGCTCCAACTCATAGCCACTCGCATCCTAAAGTTATAGCTGAGTGCATATCAGGCCCAGAGGCATGAATCGGGACACTCAGTCGCTCAAAAATGTCACGAACCCAGCCCAAATGGGTCATGCAAAAGTGGCATGCCATTGAGTGTCAAGATTCTCCTGCGCTTAGCTATAGCAGTCGCTACGTTGGGCGCGGACGTAGAATCGGGATGTCTTAGCACCTGGGAGTCCTCTGTGATGCCTCGACCTTATATCCGTCCCTGACCCAGAGAGTATCGGGGTCGCAGTCATCAGGCAGTCACAAGATTGTGGATTGGGAAAAGTTTTGAGAATTCGCCCAAACCGAATGCGATCGCACGACCGAAGAAATAGCTGGTGTTTTGGAAGGGAGAGATTAGGGACTTGCCAAAAAATAAGATACCAGCTTGCCAACGACTTGCTGTAGGGGTTAACGGCCGTTGACCCCTTCGACTGATATATTATTTTCCCGCAGATCCCTTAGCCTGGATTATTCATGAGCCGGTGACGAAGGTGCGATCGTGCGACTTTCTCCAGGGCGATCGCGATCGGAATGAGCAGTGACTGGGTTGGGATGAGAAAAAATACCGAGTGCGATCGCTCAAAAACCCCGATCTCGAAGAAATTGGAGACACCAATCCTATTATGGAGAAAGGATTAGCCCAGTTGGAGAGTCCAAGGTTCGCACAATCGCTCACAGATGGAGCGAATTTCGTCAGCAAAAGGACAAAACGCAGCTAACTCCACCAGAACTCTGCGAGCGGACACCCGGACTCGGGCAGCCCCTTTAATCAATGCGCTGCGAAGTCGTTCGACTTGAGCATTAGCCAAGCGAGTTCCTATTGCCGCTCGGCGCAAAGTGAGCATCAACAGGTATGCCGCCTGAGCTAAAAGCAGTCGGAATTGATTAGCGATAAAGGTTCGACAACTCAGTCGCCCCGCGCTCATCCCCAGCTTGAGTTCTTTAATCGGATGTTCGCTATCGGCTCCCCGTTGAACGTAAAAGTCATCATAGAGTTCTTGGGGTGGGAGCGTTAGATTGGTAACGACGAATCGAGGGTTAGCCCCCTTGAGCAGCCATTCGGCTTTCATCACCAATCGTCGAGGTTCTGACCAACTCGCGGCTGCGTAATAGACATCATCGAATAAGCGAGCTTTCTCCTGAGTCAGGCAGCAAACCACCCGAGCCTGCTCGAGTAAATTGGCAATTTTGCGTTTGAGTACGGCATTGCTCGAAAAGCCAATGGCATAGCCGACTCGAGAACGTTCGCACACCCGCAGAATTTCGGGTAACGAAAACCCTGCATCGGCTCGTAAAGTAATTGAGACCTCAGACCAGGCGCGTCTCAAGCGCCAAAACAACCAGCGTAAAATCCCCGCGACCCCTTTACCCGGATGAGTGTTGCCAGCCCTCAACTGTAAGACCAAAGGATAGCCACTGGTGGCTTCATTGATTAAGACCGGGAAGTACATGTGATGCAAGCGATGAGTGATTTTGTCGGGGTCGCGCCACTCTTGAATACACTCACTCAAACCTTGACAAATCTGCAATCGCTCTTCCCCTTGTCGGGCGAGTAGAATTCCCGCATCCGAACTCAAATCTAAGTCGGAAAACTCAACACTCAATCGTCGCTGCTGATAAAAATCGAACCGGAGTGGAGTTGCACGCTCTGTCATGGCACAATGGAGCTGAAAAATCTTTGTTAGAGCCTGATTTTATTACATTTCAGGCTCTTTTTCTTTTGGCGATCGCATCTCCTCGTGAATAATCCAGGCTAAACTCCATTCGTCTTGAGAGACCTCGATAAAACTGATGTTCCCATACTGGAGCGATCGGGTTACGATCTGAATGGGGTCGGGCTTAAAGTTTACAGAGTAGGGTGCTTTGTCTTGAGTCGGAAAATAAAATTCTCCTGAAACTCTAGTGTTGGCAGAGATCGTCGCTGCCGATGTAGAGTTTCAACCTTCGGATCCCCCGATCTGAAGGTTTTCGGTCTGAAAAACGGATGCTTCTGTATCCGGACTCGAAGATCGGCTCGATCGGGAGATGCCAGAAAGGTGTTGAGACACCTAACCAAAGCGTCAGGGCTTTGACGGAAATCGTCAAACGAATGTGGGAGCCAGTCCGATGTTTTGAGTGCCGTGCCATCCCGCAGAAAGCCATGACGCACAAGGGAATTTTAGCTTTAATCAAATTATGACCTTGACTCAACAAGTGACTGAGTAATGAACAGCCATCAAACTGATATCCCCAAGGGCAATCTCTTACTCGTTGAAGATATCCCCAGTCAGCTACGTTCTCTATCTGTAGCCCTGGGAGAAAATGGGTACAAAGTCCGCAGTGCGATTAACGGCTCGATGGCGCTCGTCGGTGCGACGGCTACCCCACCCGACCTCATTTTACTGGATCTCAATATGCCAGATATGAGCGGTCGCGAGTTTTGCCAAAAGCTGCAAAAAGACGAGCGCACTCGCAGCATTCCAGTCATCTTTATGAGCGATCTCGATGAAGTTCGAGATCGAGCCGATGCCTTATCTTTAGGTGGGGTCGATTACATCACTAAACCCTTTCAGGTGGAAGAAGTACTCGCCCGAATTGACGCTCATCTGACCCTGCGTCAACTTTCCGAACAACTCGCCGAACAAAATAGTTATCTTCAGCGACTTTCCGTTCAACTCGCCGAGCAAAACGTGCGCCTGCAGCAAGAGATCGGTCATCGTCGCGCGGCCGAACTCAAAGAACGAGAACAAGCTCAGAAGCTCGAGAAGGCCCTCGAAGAACTCCAACAGACTCAAGACCAACTCGAACAAAGCGAACGGATCTCGAATTTGGGAGATTTAACCTTAGCTTTGGCTTCGGAGATCGAGCAGGCTGCTAATTCGATTTACGGCAATCTTCGATACGCGAGCGATCGCACTCAAAATCTTTTAAACTTGCTCCAATTCTATCAGCTCGAAGTTCCCGAACCCACCCAGGCCGTTCAAGGGTTGCTCGAACGAGTAGACCTAAGCCTACTGCAATCTGACTTGCCCGAGCAAATGAACTCGATGCAAACCAAGACCGAGTTTATTTCCGACATTGTGAAATCCCTCCAACAGTTCTCGCGCTTGGGGGCAGAGGATTTCCGATCCGTGGACTTACACGACTGTCTCGAGCGAAGTATCGCCGCATTGCAAGAGCGTCGGGTTGGTGATGGTGCGTCGGTACGGGTTTTTAAGGAATACGGCGATTTGCCCCGGGTGGAGTGCAACGCCCGTCAGATGACGCGGGTCTTTAGTGAAATGATGACCAATGCCATGACCGCTCTCGATCGGCGCGATCGAGAAGGAGGGTCTCCATTTCCCATCCCCATGATTACGATTTGTACGGAGCGTCCCGATACCGAGCGGGTCAAAATCACCATTACCGACAACGGAATTGGGATGAGCGAGGAGACCGTCCAACAGGTCTTCAAGCCCTTTTTTACCACTGAATCGACAGCTAGCCTCAAGGGAGTGGGAATGGCGATGGTTTATGCCATTGTGGTTCACCAGCACCAGGGAACCGTTCAGTGTTTTTCCACACCGGGAAGTGGCACGTCATTTACCCTGGAAATTCCCACCAAATACCCGGTCGATTGAAAGCGCTCTCTAAAGCCAAACAAGAGTTTTTTCAAGGCTCCCTCGCTCTCTAAAGTCCAGAGAGAAAGATGAATTTAAGAATCTAAAACGAATAATGAGTACCTCAAACACTCACTTCTCTAAAGGAGATATTCTTATTGTTGATGATACCCCTGACAACCTACGTCTTCTCTCGAATATTTTAAGCGAATCGGGGTATAAAGTTCGGAGTGCGTTGAATGGAGCGCTGGCATTAAGGGCGGTGAAAGCTGCAGCTCCGGATTTGATCTTACTCGATATTACAATGCCCCAAATGAACGGCTACGACATCTGTAAGTCGTTGAAGTCCGATCGAGAAACTCAAGGAATTCCCATTGTGTTTTTGAGTGCCCTCGATCGCAGTTTTGATAAAGTCAAAGCCTTTCAAGTTGGCGGCGTCGATTATATTACCAAACCTTTTCAAGTCGAGGAAGTATTAGTTCGCGTCGAAAACCAGCTCACTCTCAAAAAACTGCAAACCCAACTCGAACAACGAGTCAAAGAACGAACCGCCCAACTCGAAGCCGTCAATCAGGAATTAAGTCAGGAAATCATCAAGCGCAAGCACGTGCAAAAAAAGCTGCTGCAAATGGCGCTACACGATAGCCTCACCGGTCTGCCCAATCGAACCTTTTTGCTCGATCGGCTCGTCCAACTGCTCGATCGCGTCAAACTCCAACCCAGCGATCGGTTTGCCGTTCTCTTTCTCGATTGCGATCGCTTCAAAGTCGTCAACGATTCCCTCGGGCATTTAGTCGGCGATCGACTTCTGGTCGAAATCGCCCGACGCTTGAAATCATCGGTGCCGCAGGTGGAAACCCTAGCGCGATTGGGCGGCGATGAATTCACCATCGTCCTCGATAACGTTCGGGATATTCGCCAGGCCACCGATTTGGCCCAACAGTTGCTCGAACTTTTCAATCGTCCCTTTCATATCGATCCCCACGAAGTTTTTATCAATACCAGTATTGGCATCGTTTTGGGGACGGATAGCTACGAACTGCCCGAAAATATTCTCCGAGATGCCGATGTCGCCATGTATCGGGCCAAAGAAAAAGGTCGAGCTTGCTATCAAGTATTCGATCGCACCATGCACGATCGGGTTTTGGCCTTTTTGCAGCTCGATACGGATTTGCGACGAGCTCTCGAGCGCCAGGAACTCCAGGTCTACTACCAACCCATCGTCGCCCTCGATACCGGACGCATCCATGGATTTGAAGCCCTCGCACGCTGGCAACATCCGACGCGAGGTTTTATTTCCCCCATGGAGTTTATCCCGGCAGCCGAAGAAACGGGACTGATTATTCCCATCGGCCAATGGGTGCTCGAAACCGCCTGCCGTCAGTTGCAAACTTGGCAAACTCAACGCCGCAGACAATATCCGAGTGGCGAAGAAGCTCCGCCGTTAACCATGAGCGTCAATCTCTCCGTCCGCCAGTTCGTACAAGCGAATTTACTCGAACAAATTGACGAAATATTGGCTCGCTATCAGTTAGACGGTCGCTCTTTAAAACTCGAAATCACGGAAAGCGCCCTCATGGAAAGCACTCGATCGGTAGCGACTCTGCTTGAAGAGCTCAAATCCCGCCAGATTCAGCTGAGTATCGATGATTTTGGCACCGGTTATTCTTCCTTGAGTTACCTGCATCGTTTTCCCGTCGATACTCTCAAAATCGATCGCTCCTTCATCTCCCGCATGGAGAGCGGTGGGAAAAATAAAGAAATCGTCCAAGCTATTATCACCCTGGCCCATCATTTAGGCATGAGTGTCATCGCTGAAGGGATCGAAACCCAGCAACAAGCTCGGCAAATTCAAGCTCTCGGAGGTCAATGGGGTCAGGGTCTTTTGTTCGATCGAGCTCTCGATGGCGATCGCGCGGGGGAGATTCTCGATCGAGACTATCGCTTTTAAACGATGGGGCGAGCGTCCTTGGCTGCACCCGTCCAAAAAAGGGGGTCGATCGTATCTTACGGGTAAATGCTTTCTGTTATACTGTTGCCGATCTCGCGCCGGATGCTTAAAGCGATCGAAAAGTTCGATCGTGCTAGAGCCAGCTTGAAACGAAAAACCTCGATCGATTTCCGGCACGTGGTTCGGTTTCTTCTACTTTCAATCGAACCATGTGGGTAATAACTCTCGCGCGTTTTTAGGCTCGTTAAAGAGAGAAATGCAAGCCCGAGGATTGGGCGATCGCGCAGGTTGTGGGAAAGTTAAGTTAGCCAGTACGACAATTTCTAAAAATCTCGATCGCTCGTGCATCGATCCTTGCGGACTCGCTCTTTTTCTCCCACGTTAACTTCCTAGCTTCTGTGACTCGATTGTTCGGGTTGAGGGAGTCTGAATTTCTAATAAACCTTGAACGGTAAGGATTTGAAGCCCATTCTTGGGGACTCCTGACTTGTCCGGAACCGCTTCTTCGTAGATAGTAAAGGACATCTGGGTGCAGTTGGAGTCCACAAAACGATTTTCTGGCTCTGTATAGACTGAATTGATACTTGTTACCGATATAAATTGCCAAGAACTGTAGCTATGCCGAATCTATTTGCTCGAAATTGTGCAAAACTGAGGGGCGTGACTCGAACTAACTCGATCGAGTTAGACCAACAACTTTCTGCACTCAAGTTGTCGGGCAGCTGGTGGCTTTTAAAAAAGGCCTTTCGAGCCTCTAAGCCGAAAAAGCGCTTCCGGGGTTGGTCTGTGGAGTTGCAACCTCGAACCTCAACTCGAGAGGCCCTCGGTCTGCTGTCTCTGGCGGGCTTCTTTTTCGGACTAGTGAGTAGTGCGAGCGCCACATCTGTACCCTCCCCAACCTTAAAATCAGCCAAATCGGCAAAAGTCAATCCAATCGTGTCCGATTTAGGGGAATTCGAGAACGATTTATCCCTTTCTTTCCGACAATCGGAAAAAAGAAAATTAAAAGTTCATGACTCCAGCACCGGTATCGAAGGGGGGCGATCGTTATTTGAGGAAGAAGCATTTGAGGAAGCGTTTGCGTCTCCTGTCGCTCAAGTCCAACCCATTCAACCAGACCCTCCCGAATTCCCGGAACCGACCATCCCCGAACCGCTTCCGTCACCGGATGAACTGCTGCAACCCTCAGATTCAGACGCCCCGTCGGAGGAAATTCTCGAAACTCTACCGGGAACCATTCAAGTCGATCGCTACGAAGTCATCGACAGTACGGTCTTTACTCAGGCTGAGTTTGACGAAGTCCTCGGGGAATATCTCGGGGAAGTTTCCTTCGCTCAACTGCTCCAAGCGCGATCGGCCGTGACGGAACTCTACACCGAAAACGGATACATTACCAGTGGTGCGCTCATTCCGCCCCAAACCTTAGATAGCGGGGTCGTCACCATTAAAGTGGTGGAAGGTCGCCTGGAAGATATCCTGGTTACGGTAGACGGACGGCTGAATGAAGGTTACGTGCGCGGTCGCCTCGAACGGGCCACCGAACCGCCTCTGAATGTCGAACGACTGCTCGAATCGCTGCAACTGCTACAACTCAATCCCCTGGTGGAGAACCTGTCGGCAGAGCTATCGGCCGGGTCTCGTCCGGGTCTCAACTTACTCGAAGTCGAAGTCATCGAAGCCGATACCTTTAGCGTCGATATCTTTGCCGATAACGGTCGCTCCCCGAGCGTCGGAACCTTCCGACGGGGGACAGAGATTCGCGAGCGGGATTTGTTCGGGTTTGGGGATAGCATTTCTCTGAGCTACAAAAATACCGATGGTAGCAATGAAGGAGAAGTGCGCTACTCCCTGCCAATTAACTCCAGCAACGGCACCATCGACCTGAGATTTCGGATCGTATCGAGCAAAATTGTCGAAGAACCTTTCGATCGCCTCGACATCGAAGCGGACTCCCGCGACTTCGAGATTAGCTATCGCCAACCGATTTACGAAACCCCAACCCAAGAATTTGCCCTCGGTTTGACGGCCACCCGGCGCGAAAGCGATACCTCCTTGTTGGGGGTCGATTTTCCCCTGTCCCTGGGGGCGAGCGACGATGGCGAAACCCGGCTCTCGGTACTGCGCTTTTTTCAAGAATATACCGAACGGGGGGCGCGGGAAGTGTTTGCGGCTCGCTCTCAGTTTAGCTTGGGAATCGATGCCTTCGATGCCACCGTCAACGGTATCGCACCGGACAGTCGATTTTTTACCTGGCGGGGTCAAGTGCAATACTTGAAACTGCTCTCGGAGTCGGAAAATGCAGCCTCCTTGCTCGTGCGATCGGATTTGCAACTGGCGGCAACTTCTCTAGTTCCCCTCGAACAATTCGGAGTGGGGGGTTTTGAAAGCGTGCGGGGCTATCGTCAAGATGAGTTGCTCTCCGATAATGGCTTGTTTGCCTCGGCAGAAGTACGCATTCCCCTGCTGCGAACGGCAAATCGAGAAGGAACCCTACAACTGAGTCCCTTTTTCGATGTCGGTACGGCGTGGAATAATGAAGCCGAAGGTCGCACCGATCCCGATCCGACGACCTTAGTCGCCATCGGACTGGGGTTGGCGTGGCTGCAAGGGGATGACTTTTCAGCGCGCGTGGATTGGGGGATTCGCTTGATCGACGATAACAATCCCGATCGAGATTCTTTGCAGGAAAACGGGGTTTATTTTTCTGTAAGATGGTCGCCGTTCTAAGGGGAATTCGGACGTCGAAATTCTCAAAACCCTGAATTGGAGAGATGCTGACGCGCGGGGTGTGAATTGTACGTTTTCTCCCTCTCCCTGCAAATCAAGATATCGCTGTCTTCGGCTTGAGTTAAAACCTCTGGCGGCTGCAATTGTCGATAATGCAAACAAGATGTTTGTGCTATCGTACGCCCTTGGCAAACATACCGATCTTCCTCAACTAATCTGAGTTTTGGTTAAGAGTTAAATTTTGAATGCTTCAACGACAGAATCAGGTTTTTGCCTATTTCTGGGTCACGGTAGCATCAAGGTTTGGGCCGATCCAAAACTGGCGTTAACGCAAGGAAATATCACGATATCGATCTGACGATCGCTCAACGGTGCGATCGAGTTTTGGTATGGTTTTCTATTTTTCGATCGCAATCCGAGTGGGATTTGGGTGGGTTCAAAACTAGCCTAGAAGTAGAATCAACATCAGAAGATTGGCATGAATTTGGGTAATCGAAATGGTTTGAGTGGTTTCAAGGCGATCGGGTTCGACCTTCAAAATTGGCGATCGCCGTGGCGGAGTGTTTCGGTGGCGATCGCTGGGGTGACCCTATCGGCGCTCGGGTGGGGGATTGGGAGTTTGCCCGCCCGAGCTTGGGGTACATCTGCTGAAGCGGCGATGGCAGAAGTCCATCCCTGGCAAGATGATTCTCTCGCGACGGCAACTCACCTACTGTCTTCGCCTCGTTCTCAAGGCGGTCGGTTAGTGCTGCAAGGACGAGCCTACTACGAAGCCGGACAGTTCGCCCAAGCCGCGCTGGCATGGCGACAAGCGGTGGAGCAATTTACCACGGGGGGAAATCAGCTCGGACGGGCGATCGCCCTGAGCGATCTATCTTTGGCTTACCAGCAACTCGGCGATTGGTCTGCGGCGTCGGCAACGGTTTCCACCAGTCTCGAACTCTTACAAAACAGTAATTTCGACTCCGAGGCCCCCGACTACCTCCGTGCTTTGGCAATGGCACTCAATACCCAAGGTCGGTTGTACTTAAAAACGGGACAAACGGAACCGGCTATTTATAACTGGCAGCAGGCCGGTCAATTGTACGATCGCCTCAATTACGATCTCGGTTTGTGGCAAGCTCAAATCAACGAAACCCAAGCCATGTGGGCGGTGGGACTGCAGTTTCGAGCGTTAGAAATCCTCGAAGGTCTCGCGGATACACTCAAAGAGGAAGCCGACTCCAAAACCAAAGCCACGGGACTATTTGCGTTGGGGAAAGCACTGCGGCGCGCCGGTCGTTTCGATGAAGCTCGGGAGGTGTTCGAGCGGAGTTTGGCGATCGCCCAAAATCTGGGATGGCGCGAAGGGATGGGCAAAATTCTGTTGAGCTGCGGCAACCTGTCTTGGATTCGTCAAGAGTACGATCGGGCTCTGGAGTACTACCAACGAACAGCTGCGATGGATGAGTTTCCCCTGATTCAAATGCAGGGGCAGTTTAACGAGTTGAGATTGCTCGTTTTCCTCGATCGTCTTGAGGAAGCTCGGACGTTGGTCGAACAGATCGAGTTCGCGTGGGATGAGCTCCCCGCCAGTCGTCAGGCAATTTACGCTCGCACCAACTTTGCCTACTCTCTGATGGAGCTGGATTTAAAAGCTCAGAGCCAAGGAGAAGCCGCATCTGGGGAATTCCCCCATTTCGATCGGGCCGCTCGAGAATTAGCCGGGGCGATCGAAATGTCTCGGGATTTGGGGGATGTACGGGGGGAATCCTATGCCTTGGGATACCTCGGTAAGCTATATGAAGAAACTCGCCAAGATGCGGCTGCTATTGACGTGACCCAACGGGCGCTGATGCTGGCTCAAACCATCGAAGCCGCAGAGATTGCCTATCAGTGGCAGTGGCAGTTGGGGCGCTTGCTCGATCGCACTGGGGAGCGTCGGGGGTCCATTGCCGCCTATAGCGAAGCGATCGCCAGCCTGCAATCTTTACGTTTGGATTTGGTGGCGTCCACCCAAGACGTGCAGTTTTCTTTCCAAGACAATATCGAACCCATTTACCGTCAGTTAGTGGACGTGCTGCTGCGATCGGATTCCCAAGAACCCATCTCCCAAGCCGATTTGATTCAAGCGCGCGACACGATCGAACAGCTTCAGCTTGCCGAACTCGATAACTTTTTCCGAGATGCCTGTTTGCGACCCGAACCGGTACAAATTGAGGAGATCGATCGTCAAGCGGCGGTGATTTATCCGATTATTCTCGAAAATCGCCTAGAAGTCATCGTCACCGTCCCCGATGCCCCCTTACGCCACTACACGATTTTCCAAAGTGCGTTGGAAGTGGAAGATATCCTCAAGCGACTGCGTCAGACCCTGGTCATTCGCACCTCCTATTCCTATGAAGACCTATCGGAACAAGTCTACGATTGGCTGATTCGACCCGTGGAAGCGGATCTCAAACAAGCCGACGTCCAAACTTTGGTCTTCGTCCTCGATGGAGCGTTTCGGAACGTGCCCATGGGGGCACTCAGCGACGGCAATCGATTTTTGCTCGAAAAGTACGGCATCTCCCTGACTCCCGGCTTGCAACTCCTCGAATCAAATCCGTTCCAAGATACCAGCTTCCGGGTGTTACTGGCCGCGTTAACCCAAGCCCGAGATGGATTTTCTGCCCTGCCGAACGTCTTAGCTGAAGTTGAAGCGATTTCAGAGCGAGTGCCGACGCGGGTACTCCTCGACGAAGAATTTACCCCAGAAGCCATTCAAGAAATTCTCGATCTGGTTCCCTATCCCGTGTTGCACGTGGCCACCCACGGTCAGTTCAGCAGTAGCCTCGAAGATACGTTTTTGGTCTCCTGGACGAAACGGATTGGCATTCTCGCCCTCGAACGACTGCTCAAATTAAACCGTCCCAACCCCCAAGTGAGCGCGATCGAATTGTTGGTGTTGAGTGCGTGCCAAACAGCAGCCGGGGATAAGCGAGCAGCCCTGGGTTTGGCAGGGATTGCCGTCCGGGCGGGCGCCAGAAGTACGATCGCCTCCTTGTGGTACATTGACGATGCCGCTACCGCGCCGTTGATGACGGAATTCTACCAAGCCCTTGGGGAGAGTCAAGCCACGAAAGCTCAAGCCCTGCGTCAGGCTCAGATCGAGCTTTTGGAAACGCCTCAATACCAACATCCCATTTATTGGGCACCTTACGTATTGGTGGGGAATTGGCTTTGATCGGGTCGGGAGTATTGGGAGCCGGGGGAGCCGGGGGAGCGGGGGAGGCTTTGGGGGACAAGGGAGACAAGGGAGACAAGGGAGACAAGGGAGACAAGGGAGACAAGGGAGACAAGGGAGACAAGGGAGAGGAGAATTATTCAATTAACCATTCCCCACCCACACCCGAAACTTTCGATCCCGAACTGACGTTAGAAAGTAAACTCCTCATCGATAATCTGACGATTGAGGGGTTGGGGAATATCGATTCCTTCACCAGTCATTTGAGTGAGCGGTTCCCCGTCCACCGAAAGCCACACCGATGACTCGGGTTGCAAGCTTGTCGCCGTATAAACGACCTGAGCTAAGCTGGCATTAATCGCCGCTACAGCTTTAGTGGTCGCAAATTCAGAAGACAAATCGAGATAGATCCCATCCGGTTTAACACTCACGTCCCGCAGTTGAGTGCCTTCGGGAATCACGCTATAAATTTCCTCTGCCTCAGATTCAAGGAACAACTGCTCGAATGCCGCCTCTATAAGTGCTTCGGGTTGCTTGGAGTTGGTTTTGACCGTAATCGGTGTGGGAGCGAGTTCGATGGTATCGTCGCCCGCCAACCAGTAGACTTCAACGGTTTGCTCTTCGGCACCGGAAGCCAGAGGTTGTTGTTCGGGAGGTTCGGGAGTATCGAGAGTGCCAGAATCTGTGGTGTCGGGCGTTTCTGTGGGGGTTGGCGTGGCTGTTTCCGTGGAGGGGGATGACGTATCCGTTGCGCTGGGAGTGCCGCAAGCGGACAGGGTCGTTACTGCCACAGCCAGACCCAGAGTTCGCCCAATTGAGGCGATCGAAATCGGATTGACAAATAATTTTTTCATGGTTTTTAAGTCGAGCATTTGAATGACCGGTCAAAGAAAAACTTCACGATCCAAATTGGTTTTCCCGATCCGAACTCAGGTTAAGGGTCTGTTCATCCTACCGTAACGAACGACTCACACCCAATTTCCTGGAACTAACGACGGCTAGATCGAGGGTCTGTTATCGATTCGTCCTTGAAAATATAGGGTAGTAATTTGATAATATTGCGAGCATCGTCGATTCCTCGGTGGTGAGTTCCGTCTAGGGCGATTCCTGCGAACTCTAAAGCTTGAGCCATGCCGTAGCGTTTTTTTAAGCCTTGGCTGTTGGAGAAGAACTTCTTGAGATTGATGTGCGTACTGGGAATAGGGTAGCCAATGCCGTGAAATTGGCTATCTTGCTCGAATTGTTTGCGATCGTAATCTCCCCAGGAACCGAAGAGAAAGTTGGGATATCGAGCCAGCCAGGTTTGCAAGTGCTTCGCCGCCTCCGGATAGGTGGGGGCGGTATCCACTTGAGCTTGGGAAATCGAAGTCAGCTGCCGGCAAAATTCCGTGAGTTGGGGATTGCGGGTCGGTTTGACGAAGGTTTGAAACTCATCCACCGGCGTAAGATTTTGGGTTTCCACCATCACCGCCCCAATTTCGATTATCTCCATCTGACTTCGAGCAATCGTTTGCCGATCGCAGCAGGTGGCTTCGAGATCGAGCACCATTAAGTAATCGTAATGCTTTAAGTTCATTTGCTTTCCTCGCGTTCCGATACTGAGTCGATCGCACCCATCCCCCTCACTCCCAAGAAATACTCGCACAAACTCCTAGGGTTGAAGGATTTTGACTCGAAGTATTTTTCCGACCTCGAACAGACACACTCGTATAGCCGAGCGCATAGCGGTTAGGACACATGAAGCGGGACGCACTCAGTCGCTCAAAAATGTCACGAACCCAACCCAAATGAGTCATGTAAAAGTGACCTCCAATTAATTGTCCTAAGTCCCCTGCGCTTAGCGATACTAGTCCTCCCGGCTCCCGCCGCGTCCGGTGTGTCTGTGGCATGCTCCTCAGTTGAAGGGCGATCGTTTCAGTTCTCCAACTCTAGCTAAACAACTCCATCTCGCGAACGTCCACTGTTGAGATCTAAAATCGAAAATAGGTTTTTATAGCAGTCGCCAGCTACGTTAGGACATTTGTGCCATTCGCGTGTCATCCAAACGGGGTCTTTTTCCCCCAGCTCCCTCAGCTCACCTTCACCGATGTCCGCGCCTAATGTGGTGGTTGCCATACCAGCCGGTTTGCCTCGATCGACCCGTTAGGGATAGTCTAGGTAAAATTTCGACCCAATTCGGGCACGCTCACCATAGACAGGAGGAGTATCGACAATGACCGCTACGATCGCGCTCGTTGCTCACGATAGCAAAAAAGACGAAATGGTGAATTTTGCCAAGAAACACCGTCCTCTTTTAACCCGCTATCGTGTTGTCGCCACGGAAAATACGGCCGATCTCGTTCACTCGGAAACGGATCTACCCATCGAGCGCCTCTTCTCGGGTTCCGTGGGGGGCGATATTCAAATTGCGGCTCGAGCGATCTCCAGGGATCTGGCGGCTGTCATTTTTCTGGTCGATCCCCTTGCTAAACCTGGCGAACCGACCCTCGATGCGATCGAGCGTGCTTGCCTCCTCCATAACATTCCCCTGGCCATCAACCTAGCCACTGCAGAAGCGATCGCCGATTCCCTACGTCAAGCTCGGATCGCCCACCTCATTTTCAACCCCGTATCCGGTCAAGGTAATGCAGAGGAAGACCTCAAACTCATCAAGCAACTGCTCGAACCGGCAATGCAACTCATGCTTCATTTCACCACTCCAGAAATCGGACCGGAACAGTTAACCCAAAAAGCGATGGAGGCTCGGGCCGATTTGGTGATTGCGTCTGGGGGAGATGGCACGGTGTCTGCGGTGGCCGACGCGCTCATCGGTACGGACGTTCCCTTGGGCATTATTCCTCGAGGTACGGCGAATGCATTTGCAGTCGCCCTGGGGATTCCCGCCCGATTGACTCCCATTCGCAGCGCCTGTCAGGTGATTTTGAACGGTCATACGCGCAAAGTCGATGCAGCTCGTTGTAACGGATTGCCAATGATTTTACTGGCGGGAATTGGGTTTGAAGCGGAAATGGTAGAAAAAGCAGATCGCGAGGCGAAAAACCGCTGGGGGGCTTTAGCGTATATTATGGCGGGAATTCAGCAGTTTAACGAGCAGGAGTTGTTTGAAACGGAAATTGAGGTCGAAGGAGTCGTCAAAAAGTTTAATGCGGGAGCCGTGACCATTGCCAATGCTGCCCCCCCAACCTCCGTGATGGCTCAGGGTGCGGGAACGGTGATTGCCAATGATGGGTTGCTCGATATCACGATTGCAGCCCCGCAAACCGACGTCCAAGCGGTGAGGGCCATGGCCAATTTGCTCGGAGCGGCACTGCTTAAAATTCCCACGAATCGGGAGGAAATCGTTAGCCTGCAAACCAAACGGGTGAAAGTGATGACGAATCCACCCCAAAAAGTCGTACTCGACGGAGAAACTATCGGCACCACTCCGGTGGATATTGAGTGCATTCCAGGAGGATTAACCACGATCGCCCCGCCGCTTAAGGATAAGGAGAGCAAAGACATTGGGGATGAACTTGCCAATGTCGAGGAGTGAACTCGAATGCGGTGCAATCCTCAGAATCTTATGTGACCGATTCCGGGACTTGCCGAGCCAGTTGCAAGATAATATCCAACCGGTAGTCATGGGCGAGGGCCCTTAAATCTGCCGATAGGCGATCTCTCTCGGAGGGAATGCGCTCGATTAACTCCCACACCCGATCCTCATCCCCTTCGTTTGCAGCCTGGGCGAGCGATCGCACCCAGGGATGAAGCATCTGGGAGAGTTGCTCGAGAACGATGGCATCGGCTTGGTATTCTGAAGTTCGACCGGGTTGAGATGGCACGGGCAAAGGCTCTTCTTCCCACAGGTAACTCACATCCAAGTATTGAACCATTTTTTCAAAGACGATCGACTGTGGATAAGGCTTGCGAACGAAATCATCGCAACCGGCGACCAAAATTTCCTCCCGTCGCTCTTCAAAGGCACTGGCACTGAGGGCCAAAATAACCGTGCGCGTTGGGTTTTGGCTTTGAATCCGTTTTCTTTGCTCGCGCGATCGAATTTGTCGGGTGGTCTCCAATCCATCCATGTCTGGCATTCGCGTATCCATCCAAATGAGATGGGGATGCCAACTCTCCCAAATCTCGATCGCCTCGAGACCATTCTCGGCTTCGCGAATTTCAAATCCGAGGGGGTGGAGGAGTTCGCGCAGTAAGAAACGATTTTCATCCGTATCATCGACAATCAGAATCCGGTAGGAAAATCCATTGAGTTCTAAACCCACAACTCGTTGCCCGGATACTGAGGTCATTTCATCGGGACGAGCCAAGACGAGGGGAATCTCGAACTTGAAGGTACTGCCCGAATTTTCCACACTACAAGCCTCAATCTTTCCGCTGAGGGCTTTCACAAATTTGTGAGTAATCGCCAACCCCAATCCCGTCCCTTTTCCTAAGCTCCGACCGGCTTGGGTTTGGACGAAGGGATCGAATAGGCCATCGAGTTCCTCCGCTGCAATTCCCGCTCCGGTATCTTCAACTTCAAAAATTAAGTTTCTTGGAGAACCCCCGTCTTCTAAATCCAGTTTTTCGGCGACAGAAACCCGCAAGGTGATGCGACCTCGTTCGGTAAACTTGAGTGCGTTTCCCAGCAAATTAATCGCACAGGCTCGCAGCTTTTGACAGTCGACTTTAATATACCGAGGAACCTCAGGGTTAACTTGAACGATAAAGTCTAAGTTTTTTCGATCGGCTTTGAGACGAAACATGGCATCGAGCCGATCGATGAGCTGGTACAAATCGACGCTGCGTTCGTTGACAGGAAGCACACCCGCTTCAATTTTGGCTAAGTCGAGAACATCGTTAATGAGCTCTAACAAGTGTTCGCCGCTGCTGTTGATAATATCCAAGTACTCCCGTTGTTGGGAGTTGAGGTTGGGCTCTCGATGCATGAGTTGGGTAAAACCCAAAATCGCATTCAGCGGCGTGCGGAATTCGTGACTCATGTGGGCTAGAAATTCACTTTTGGCTTGAGAAGCAACTTCTGCCTTCATTTTGGCTCGTTCGAGTTGGAGTTGTCGATCGGCGAGTTGGGCGCGTTGCTGTTGTAATTGTCGAATGCGAACTCCAGCGATCGTCGCTGCCGAACCGACCATCGCCACCATCGGGGTAATGGTACAAATCCACCATCCCAGTAAGAACGCGCCGTAGCCTATCGTTATGGGCAAGCATCCAACCGCTAGGGCGATCGCACCCCGAACAATCCAGATCCGGGCGGTTGTTCCATGGGGCGAGTCGAGATCGAACAACCGCCAGCACACGCCCGCCCCAATCCCCGACCACAACAAGATCGACAGCCAATCGAAAGATTCAGATCTCGCTCGAATGAGTTGTCTGCCATCGAGGGCAGCACTCAGGATTTGACTGAGGGCGTTGGCATGGATGACCACACCGGGACTAGCCTGGGAGGTTTTAAAAAAGCGACTGTGGCTGCTATAGGGGGTATAGAACAGATCGTTCAGGCTCGGGGCGATCGAGCCAATGAGGATAATCCGTCCGGAAATGTCGTCAGCCTCGATTCGATCGGTTAATGCTTCGGTGAGGGAGACACTGTGAAAGCGATCGTGCTGCCCTCGATAGTTTAAAAATACCTGGTAGCCCCCGGCATTGGTCCGAACGTAACTGCTATCGTTCTCAGAAAACGGTCTAAAGATAGCTCGACCCAAGCGATAGTGCTTTTTTTGGGGATCGATCTCTTCGAGGGCGATTCCGAGTTCTTCGAGGTACATCAACGCTAACTTGGCTCCCAGACCAAACTGAATCTCTCCGTCGCTGTTGCGATGGGAGAGCAAAATGCGGCGGATTTTGCTGTCTGCGTCGAGTAACAAATCCGATAAAGCCACCCGATGGGTTTGCTTGAGAATCTGTGGCGGTCTGACGCGGGAGTCGATTCCTTTTTCCACCCCAACTAAATTGGATGTGGATTTCATCACCGCAACGAGGTCTTGATGACCGGGTTCGACGGGTAAATCGCGATAGAGATCTAAACCGATCGCCGCTGGTTGATGACGATTGAGGGTGCGTAGGAGTCGAGCGAGGGTGGCATCGGGAATCGGCCACTGTCCGAGGTGATGGATATCGGTTTCATCAATGGTAATCAGGGTGATGCGCTCGTCGGGGGGTTCGAGGGGTCGCAGGCAAAAAAAGCGATCGTAGGTTGCCCATTCTAAATGTTGAAAGAAACCCGTCAGTTGAATCGAGAGGGTGAGACCGGCAACGGCAGGTGTAGTGATGAGGACGGGAAACCAAGACCAACGCAGAATGTTGAGCTTCGATTGCATTACCATTGCATTCTCAAGAACCCCATAACCGGAGTAATGTTGTTGATTGTCAGGGAATGTAGCAAGTTCGACCAGATTATCCTCGGGCACACATTTGAGACTTCAAGATGTCGAGTCGATTCGGTAGACATGAACGTGTTCGGGTGGAACGATCGACCACTTCTAATGGAATCACGATGTCATTTACTTCGCCTAATATTTTTGAATCATTAAAGTTTTAAAGCCGAATTGAATGGGTTCGAGCATCGTCAAATCTTTAAAGACACAAAAATATCGAGCTAACAAATGACATCGCGATCGCCCTGGAGAGACTTTATAACATTGGTTGAGTTGCGATCTCACCCAGACCGACGGAGTCCAAGAGTGCCGACCAAGTGATACCGAGCACTTCGTTATTCGGTTGCTGCTGTCGCAGTTGAATGACTCGCTCGATCGTATCGTACCAAATTCCTAAAGCACCGTAGGATATGGCTTGCTCTTCGAGGGAAGCATTAACCTTGAGTTCGCCATTGGGTTCGATGCGTTCGATACTGCCTTCCACCCAAGGCAGATCCGTCTGAGATGGCTGGCAAAGTAACCCAACAAACCAGCGATAGGTTTTGCCAACTTCTAATGGCGGTACGGAATCGGGTAAGGGGATGCTGAGGATACCGGAGGTTTGGGTCAAGGGAAACATCGTTTGATAGACTTCGAGATCGGTGGTGGTGTCTTTGATGATGAAGTAAGCTTGCGGGGCGGAGGTGAGCGGAATATAGACGAAGAAGGTCGGATGACCCTCCACCGTTAACCCTCGACTTGAATCCGGTAGTAACGCTGTCATCGGTACGGGATAGGTTGTATCTTGCTGGCATTTTTGAGTGGCCGGACGAGATGCGCCACCCCGAGAATTGCCATCTCCATCGACGGAATCATCGTTGGCTGGCTCGAAATAAATGATGGGAGTCGGTTGGCTGGCCACCCGTTGCTCGTTGGCCAGCGCTCGGGTTTGCCCTCCTACGGGTAATATCGATGGCAAAAACCCGAGCGTTAATGGCAAGGCGATCGCATATAAATTGAATCGAGCGAGTCGTTTACGATTTTGTTCGTGCATCTTGAGTATCTCTTCGCTTATCTGATTTCAGGGGAAACGAGTCTTAGATTGATTTAAATCTCTTTTCGATCTTACCGGTATTTTTTGATTCCCAAAACTTCTGTAAATTAAAATAAAATCTCAAAAAATTTGAATGTCTCGATCTCGATCCCATTCAACAATGAGTTTCTCGATCGCTATTCTTCTTATTTCTGCTGTATCCACAACAGAAATTGACAGGTCAAAAAACCAAGAATCATCCCTGAGAGGTGACAGATAAAGCAAATTTGAGGATTCATCAGATCGAACATCATTTGTATGGCAACAATCCCCCCAATGGCACGTAGACGATCGCGCGCCAGGGGCGCTTTATCCTGACGCCATCCTTGTAGAAAAATAGCGGCGATCGCTCCCATTAAACCCATCACCGCCCCCGAGGCTCCCACCACCAGTCTCACACCCGTTTCCGACTCCATCGAAATCGTTAAAAGTGTCGTGACTAGCATCGATCCCACCCCACTGGCTAAGTAGATGGCAATGAATCGTCGCATCCCCAATGCGAATTCAACGTAGGTGCCAAGAAAGTAGAGACCCAACATATTCATGGCCAGGTGTGTCGCGCCAAAGTGCAAGAACGTGGCGCTCAACAACCGCCACCATTCTCCGAGCCAAACCACTTCAGGCACTAATGCCCCCAAACGATACAAGACTTGATTGTTTTGGCTGCCCCCCAGGAAAATTTCCACAGCAAAGAAGAGTAAATTGAGGGCAATTACCGTGTAGGTTGCTTTTGGCAGACCTTTACCAGGTCCCATCCGAGATCGCGAGCTAGTGGCAGCACGAGTTTCCCAGTGCCACAAAATCCCCTCAGAAGATGGAAGGAGTACCTGTTGGGGATCGGCTAAGGGCGTCGATAAACGCCACGCGATCGCCCGCTCGAGAACTCCGTCTGCCCGCTTTTTTAACTCGATGAGGCAATGACGAGCGTCTTCGGCTTCGCTCCCGCGGGCAACCATCTGAGCCGTTGCCAGCCAAAACTGGCGGGTGTCGGCGGAATACAAGTTCGGCCAGCGCTCGAATAGGGCAACGACGCGATCGACTCGACCGCAAAAAGCCCAGCCGTAGAGTCGCATTCGATCGACCTGGCGCAGATCTTCAATGGCTAGGGAGGTTCGACGCGCTTTAGTTTCCCATCGAACGCATTCTTCGAGCAAGCCGTTCAAATCTCCCGTTTCTCCTAAAGCTCGCAGGTAATCGTTGGCGAGTTCCCAAGGTTTGGCGGTGACGTTTGGGGAGACGCTATGACGAAACCAGTCGAGCAGCCCAACCCAATTAGCCTCGAGAGCATACCCCATGGCTGTGGCGCGGCGCCCGATCGTCCCACCGGTTTTTCGATAGCGATCGAGAATCGAGTCGGCGGCGGCGAAATCTCCCCTTTGCGCGAATGCGAGCACCCGCAGCAGTTCGGCGCGTTCGACCCATCCATCCGTCGGATGCAACCACCCCAACCCCTTCGCCCATCGGCTGGCTCGATCGTAGCGTTCCTGCAGGCAGAGTCGATCGACCCGTTTGAGACCCAACAGGGGCAGCACGATCCCGAGCATCCAGACAGCGCCTCCAACCCAACCGGCGATCGCTGGGGAAAGGTACAATGCCAGACCGACGATCGCCAAAATTCCCACCGAGACGATCGTCCACCCCCGCGCCACATCCTTCGGAAAACGAAAGGACTTTACCAAAAGAGCCAAGCATGACAGGCATACTATCCACACAAAGAGTTGATTGAGGTTCATCTGTATTGGGTTGTATGTATGTAGGTATGTAGGTAGTGACCGATCGGGTTCTATAGCGCTTCGCGCTGGTGTATTTACACAAATCGAAGAAATCGGTATTTTCCATTCCCCATTCCCCGTTCCCCATAACTGAAAATTTGTAATAATACCGGCCGGGACTGCTATAAATCGATAGAAACCCCTCGCATTTCATGGGCGATCGCCAAGATGGAGGACTCCTCCCACGATCGGCTTTGGCTCCAGCGGGGGTGATTGACACGGATTGGCAATATTGATATTATGGTCTACTGTTTGCATATACTGCCGATCTAGCTCGCACTAGATTCATCCATATACTTATGCCCACCATTCAGCAGCTCATCCGCAGCGAGCGCAAGAAAGCGCAAAAAAAGACCAAATCACCCGCTCTTAAAAGTTGTCCTCAGCGTCGAGGCGTGTGTACCCGCGTTTACACGACCACGCCGAAAAAGCCCAACTCTGCCCTGCGCAAAGTGGCTCGCGTTCGCTTGACTTCCGGTTTTGAAGTGACAGCATACATTCCAGGCATCGGTCACAACTTGCAGGAACACTCGGTGGTGATGCTGCGGGGCGGTCGGGTTAAAGATTTACCAGGGGTTCGGTATCATATCGTTCGCGGGACGCTCGATACTGCAGGCGTTAAAGATCGTCGCCAAGGTCGATCCAAATACGGTGCGAAGCGTCCGAAGTAAATTGCCCGTCGGCAGTTTTTCATCGGTTGTCAATCCATTCCGTTGGAAAACTCCCATTTAGGTCAAAACTTACCGCATTGTATAGTAACCTTTCTAAAGTTTGTAGGTTGTAATAATTACATATGTCTCGTCGTAGAGTTGTTCAAAAGCGTCCGGTTCCCCCCGATTCGGTATATAATAGCCGATTGGTCAGCATGATGATCCGACGAGTCATGCGCCAAGGGAAAAAATCCTTAGCCTCTCGCATTGTCTATGGGGCGATGAAACTGATTGAAGAACGGACTGGGGGAGAGCCCTTAGAACTGTTTGAAAAAGCCATTCGCAATGCCACGCCTTTAGTCGAAGTGAAAGCCCGTCGCGTGGGTGGGGCAACCTATCAAGTTCCCATGGAAGTTCGTTCCGAACGCGGTATCGCTTTAGCCCTACGTTGGTTGATCCGAGCGTCAAGACAGCGCGGGGGTCGAACCATGGAAATGAAACTCGCCAACGAACTGATGGATGCGGCCAATGAAACGGGAAACACCATCCGCAAGCGGGAAGAAACCCATCGGATGGCTGAAGCGAATAAAGCATTTGCCCACTATCGCTACTAGTATTTTCAATCGCTCTTGGCTGTGGGGTTGAGAGCGGTAAAATTCCTTTGAATTGCTAGAAAATCGTAGTTATTTATCGCAAAAGCAAATAAATCTCTTAAATAATATTAAGATGTAATAAGAAGCGTGATGTGCGAGTCGACAAAATCGTTTTGTCAAATATTCGACCCATCAATAAACAGCGTCGCAAACGTAACTGAGTTTTGTGGGCGACCTGTCTGTTCCCGATTGCCTTAAGGACGCTTAGAAACAAAATCCATAACAACATTAACAGCGGCAGAAAAACAAGGAGGTAACTGTGGCACGAACAGTCCCGCTCGAACGAGTACGTAACATCGGCATCGCAGCACATATCGATGCTGGAAAAACCACCACAACAGAGCGCATTCTGTTCTATTCCGGCATCGTTCACAAAATGGGAGAAGTCCATGAAGGAACGGCCGTAACAGACTGGATGGCTCAAGAGCGGGAGCGGGGAATTACCATCACTGCCGCTGCAATCAGTACGACCTGGCAAGACCATCAAATCAATATTATCGACACTCCCGGTCACGTGGACTTCACCATTGAGGTGGAGCGTTCCATGCGAGTGCTCGACGGGGTGATCGCGGTCTTCTGCTCCGTCGGTGGCGTTCAGCCCCAGTCGGAAACCGTGTGGCGGCAAGCCGATCGCTACCAGGTGCCGCGCATCGTCTTCGTCAACAAGATGGATCGCACGGGAGCAAACTTCTTCAAGGTTTACGACCAAGTTCGCGATCGCCTGCGCGCTAATGCCGCTCCGATTCAGATTCCCATCGGCAGCGAAGCCGACTTCCGAGGGATTGTCGATCTGGTGCAGATGAAAGCCTTCATGTACACCAACGACCAAGGCACCGACATTCAAGAGACGGACATCCCCGAAGAGGTGATGGATGCCGCCCAAGAATATCGCGAGAAGCTCATCGAATCGGTGGCCGAAGCCGACGATGCCCTGATGGAAAAATATCTTGAAGGGGAGGAAATCTCGGAAGCCGAAATCCGCACCACCCTGCGTAAAGGCACCATCGAAGGTACCGTGGTTCCCATGCTGTGCGGTTCCGCCTTCAAAAACAAAGGGGTTCAGCTCCTACTCGATGCCGTGGTGGAGTACTTACCCGCTCCCATCGACGTTCCCGCGATTCAGGGAACTCTGCCCGATGGCGAAACCGCAGATCGTCCGGCCGATGACGAAGCTCCGCTCTCGGCACTGGCGTTCAAAGTCATGGCCGATCCCTACGGTCGCTTGACCTTCATTCGCGTCTATTCGGGCGTTCTCAAGAAGGGATCTTACGTCCTCAACTCCACGAAAGGGAAGAAAGAGCGCGTCTCTCGTCTGATTATTATGAAAGCTGACGAGCGCATCGAGGTCGACGAGATGCGAGCCGGAGATCTCGGCGCGGCTTTGGGTCTCAAGGATACTTTGACCGGCGACACCATCTGTCCCGAAGATTCCCCGATTATCTTGGAATCCCTGTTCATCCCCGAACCGGTGATTTCCGTGGCTGTCGAACCCAAAACCAAAGCCGACATGGAGAAGCTCTCCAAAGCCCTTCAATCCCTGTCGGAGGAAGATCCCACCTTCCGAGTCAGCATCGACTCGGAAACCAACCAAACCGTGATTGCCGGAATGGGAGAACTTCATCTAGAAATTCTCGTCGATCGCATGCTGCGGGAATTTAAAGTAGAAGCGGAAGTGGGCGCACCTCAGGTGGCGTACCGCGAAACCATCCGCAAAAATGTGAAAGCTGAAGGGAAATTCGTCCGCCAGAGTGGTGGTAAGGGTCAATACGGCCACGTCGTCATTCAACTCGAACCCGGCGAAGTGGGAACGGGATTTGAGTTCGTCTCTAAAATCGTCGGCGGTTCCGTCCCCAAAGAATATATCGGTCCGGCTGAAGCAGGGATGAAAGAAGCCTGCGAATCTGGTATTATAGCAGGCTATCCCCTGATTGATGTCAAGGCGACTTTGGTGGACGGCTCCTACCACGACGTCGATTCCAACGAGATGGCATTTAAGATTGCTGGCTCCATGGCGATTAAAGCGGCCGTGATGAAAGCATCTCCCGTCTTGCTCGAACCGATGATGAAAGTCGAAGCAGAAGTCCCCGAAGACTTCATCGGCAACGTCATTGGCGACCTCAACTCTCGTCGAGGTCAGATCGAAGGTCAAGATACCGAACAGGGTCAAGCCAAAGTCACAGCCAAGGTTCCCCTGGCTGAGATGTTCGGTTATGCCACCGATATTCGATCGAAAACCCAAGGTCGTGGTATCTTCTCCATGGAGTTCAGTCACTACGAAGAGGTTCCTCGCAACGTGGCTGAGACCATCATCGCTAAAAACAAAGGGAACGCATAAATACAACTAAGGAACATCATTCATGGCACGCGAAAAGTTCGAACGTAATAAACCTCACGTCAACATCGGTACGATCGGTCACGTCGACCACGGCAAAACAACCCTCACTGCGGCAATTACGCTGTCATTGGCTGCTGCGGGTCAAGCCACAGCCAAAAAATACGACGAGATCGATGCCGCCCCGGAAGAAAAGGCACGGGGTATCACCATCAATACCGCCCACGTCGAGTACGAAACCCCAGACCGCCACTACGCTCACGTGGACTGCCCGGGTCACGCTGACTACGTGAAGAACATGATTACCGGAGCTGCCCAAATGGATGGGGCGATTCTGGTGGTGTCGGCCGCCGACGGCCCTATGCCCCAAACCCGCGAACATATTCTGCTGGCCAAGCAGGTGGGCGTTCCCAACTTGGTGGTCTTCTTGAACAAGCAAGACCAAGTGGACGATGAAGAACTGCTGGAACTGGTGGAACTCGAAGTCCGCGAGTTGCTGAGTGAGTACGATTTCGACGGCGATAATATTCCGATTGTTGCCGGTTCGGCACTCAAAGCCGTTGAGACCATGGTTGCTGATGGCAGCACCAACAAAGGCGACAACGAATGGGTGGATAAAATCTGGGCACTGATGGATGAAGTGGACGGTTACATCCCCACCCCCGAACGGGATGTGGATAAGCCCTTCTTGATGGCCGTTGAAGACGTCTTTACCATTACCGGTCGGGGAACCGTCGCCACCGGACGGATCGAACGGGGTAAAGTCAAGGTCGGTGAAGAGGTCGAACTTGTGGGAATTAAAGATACCCGCAAGACCACCGTCACCGGTGTGGAAATGTTCAAGAAGAGCCTCGATGAAGGAATGGCCGGGGACAACGCCGGTATTTTGCTTCGAGGAATGCAAAAAACCGACGTCGAACGGGGAATGGTGCTTGCCAAGCCCGGTTCCATTACACCCCACACCAAATTTGAGTCCGAGGTTTACGTCCTCAAGAAAGAAGAAGGCGGACGCCATACTCCCTTCTTCTCTGGTTATCGCCCTCAGTTCTACGTCCGCACCACGGATGTAACCGGAACCATCGACGCATTTACCGCCGACGATGGCAGCACGGCGGAAATGGTGATGCCCGGAGATCGGATTAAGATGACCGTAACGTTGATTAACCCGATCGCCATCGAACAAGGAATGCGATTTGCCATTCGTGAAGGCGGTCGTACCATCGGTGCCGGAGTCGTCGCTAAAATCCTCGAATAGGGCGAACCCACACCCTCTGTGACACTTGGGACGCACTCATTCTACAGTGCGTCCTAGTTGTTCTCAGCGATTGTTTAGACTGACCGAACCTCGACAATTAAAAAATCATGGCTACCATTCAGCAGCAAAAAATTCGCATCCGCCTCAAAGCTTTCGATCGCCGCTTACTTGATACCTCTTGTGAGAAGATCGTCGATACAGCCAACCGCACCAGCGCCACCGCCATCGGTCCGATTCCCCTTCCCACAAAGCGTCGGGTCTATTGTCTGTTGCGCTCGCCCCACATCGATAAGGATTCGCGAGAGCATTTTGAAACGCGCACTCACCGGCGGATTATTGATATCTATCAACCCTCCTCTAAAACCATCGATGCTCTGATGAAGCTCGATCTTCCCGCGGGCGTTGATATTGAAGTGAAACTCTAACACCACCGGCGCAACGTAGAATTGTTCGGGCCAAATCCGTTAAAGTAAGTAAAGAACCGCAGTTACTACAGTTACTTCCAAGGGATAATGGCCACCTCATCTTCAATCGCCGTTCGCGAACTGCCTCTGTTTCCATTGCCAGAGGTGGTTCTATTTCCCGGTAGACCGCTCCCCCTTCATATATTTGAGTTTCGCTACCGGATGATGATGAATACAATTCTCAAGAGCGATCGTCGTTTTGGGGTACTCATGTTAGATCCGACCAATGGAGAGCCAGCAGCCGTTGGGTGCTGTGCTGAAGTGGTCCAACATCAGCGCCTACCCGACGATCGCATGAAAATTTGGACGTTGGGGCAGCAACGGTTTCGCGTTCTGGAATACGTGCGCGAGAAGCCCTACCGCGTCGGTCTGGTCGAGTGGATCGAGGATCGTCCCCCGGAAGGAGATTTGACAGATTTGGCAACAACAGTCGAACAACTTCTCAAAGATGTCGTTCGTCTCTCGGCGAAGCTAATGGATCGGCAGCTCGAAATCCCCGAGGATATTCCCAGCTTACCCACGGAACTTTCCTATTGGGTTGCCGGAAATCTTTATGGCGTGGCTTCAGAACAACAAGCTCTTCTAGAAATGCAAGATACCTTGAAGCGACTGGAGCGCGAAGCAGAAATTCTCACGACAACTCGCAATCATCTGGCGGCCCGGACGGTCTTGAAGGATACGTTTGGGAATGAAAAATAGCCACGCCCCGACCTTGGTCAGTTTGCGAAGATCTCTGGATCGTTCTCGGACAGCTTGAAAATTCTGCTCCACATCATCTGCGCTTGCGACTCGATCGGGGTTGCAAGCGTAGGTTAGGTCTCGAAGCTCGTCATACAGGTGCGCTCGCAACTCGATCGAATGCCAGTTTTGGGTCGACTCAAACCTGCATTCCTCCTCAGTCGAACAATGAGCGAACACCCGATTCTCTGATTGAATCGCCCTCAATGTTGCCCGATCTTAAAACTCGCGCTATCAAAGGCTAGGGAATGCGGCTACCGGCAAATCGGGGTAACGATTGCCGAAGAGTCGAAGGAATTTGGTAAACTCGATCCATCGCATTATCTTGGATCGTGACACCGCAACGAGCGTCTCCCCATTTCTGAATGCCACATTATCCCACTCGTTGTCCCAATAAAACGAGCCGCAGACCTTGCAATTCGATCGTCAACAAAAACCATGGATAATAACGTCGCTCAATGGATTGGGGAAATTCAGTCGCTGCAACAGCAACTGGCTCGGGTCAAACAAGAACTGGCGGCGGCTCGAGCGAGTGCCGAACATTGGAGATCTCTTTACACCACAGAAGCCCAACAGCGTCGCGACCAAGTTCATGCGGCTCAGACTCAGATCGAGCAGTTGCAGACTCGAATTGCCCAAGAACAAAATCCCCCCAAACCCTCACCCGCGAATTTGCTCAACGCCGCCGAGCAAGAGGTCGAACAACTTCCCCCCGACCGACTCAAGCCAAAATTAATCGATCGAACCGTGGAATGCGAACGCTTGCTTCAAGAACTCGCCGGTTTGAGAGAAGCCCTGAAAACCGAACGGGAAAATCACGCGAAAACCCGAACGGATTTGACGACAGCCTTGGGGGATACGGTCTCTCTCATTTCCAGTGCCAAAGCCACTAACATCTCCCCCACGATTCCCCAATTTCTCGATGAGATTCCAGATGCTGGAGAGATAGCCGAACCCGTACCATCCCAGCTGCCGGGAACCGAAGAACCCAAGCAACTCAACCCCAGTTCCGATCTGCCCCTGCCTCAATTGCCGGCATCTGGCTCTCCAGGAGCTTCCTGAAAGAAAGAGCGAGAATTAAGATATCCTAAAGAAAGCTCTAACTTTGCATAACTTCACAAAAGTTTCACCCGATCCAATTCATGAAATGTATCATTAATCGTCGCGCTCAGTTTTCGGCGAGTCATCGTTATTGGCTGCCAGAACTGAGTGCAGACGAGAACTTGCAGCGATTCGGTCGCTGCTCGAGATCGCCGGGACACGGTCACAACTACGTGCTGTACGTCTCGATGGAAGGGGAACTCGATGAATATGGCATGGTACTCAACCTATCTGATGTCAAGCACGATATCAAACGGGAAGTCACCAGTCAGCTTGATTTCTCTTTTTTAAATGAGGTGTGGGAAGAATTCGCGCAAACCTTACCCACGACAGAGAATGTAGCTCGGGTCATCTGGCAACGGCTGGCTCCCTACCTTCCCCTGGTGCGCATTCAATTGTACGAACATCCCGAACTTTGGGCAGATTATCTAGGAAACGGAATGGAAGCTTACCTAACAACGAGTACCCACTTCAGCGCCGCGCATCGACTGGCCAAGCCCGATTTGAGTTACGAGAAAAATTGCGAGATTTACGGATTATGCGCTCGTCCCAACGGTCACGGTCATAACTATCATCTAGAAGTCACCGTCAAAGGAGATATCGACCCTCGCACGGGAATGCTCGTGGAATTGGGTACTTTGCTCGAAACCATCGAAGAACACGTGGTCACACCCTTCGATCATACCTTTCTCAATAAAGATATTCCCTACTTCGCCCAAGTAGTTCCCACGGCCGAAAATATTGCCATCCGCATCCGCGACTTGCTGCGCCAACCCATTCGCGACCTCGGTGCCGAACTCCACAAGATTAAATTGATCGAGAGTCCGAACAATTCTTGCGAGGTCTACTGCACTCAAGAACCGGAAGAAACCTCTGTGGTGCCAACCCGAGAGCCGGTTTTAGCCCAGGTTTAGCCTGCATTATTCATGGGTTTAACGAAAATCCCTCAAAGCCTTGCCGAACAAACAAGCTGGAAATTGACCCGAAAAACAGTCTGTTTGCGTGAGGTTCGATAAAGATGGGGATTTTCGCGTTTGGTGAATCATCCCAGTTAGTTGTCGTGAGAGTCAAGCCGTCAATTCAAACTTGACAAAGCGCAATACAAATCGGCCTCATGTAAAAACCCCGTCGCTTAAGCGACGGGGTTGACTTATTCAAATTTTAAATTAAAACCCATTCAAACAGTACCCTGGCAATCTTAGCGAGTGCTACCTTCGGGCATCATCATTCCTTCAGGCATCGGTGATTCTTCCGGAAGAGTCATGCCTTCGGGTGTGGTCATTTCTTCGGGCATCATCATCCCTTCGGGCATCGGTGCTGCCTCGACACCCAAGACACTTTCGGGAAGCATGACCGTATCGATCGCATGGATGGTACCGTTGCTGGCCTGGATGTCAGCTTCGAGAACCATCGCATCACCCACCATCACGCCGTTACTGAGGTCGATGGGGAGAGCTTCTCCTTGCAAGCTTGAAATTGACCCAGCTTCGAGGTCGGTGGACATTACCGTACCGGGAACGACGTGATAGGTCAAAATCGCGATCAGGTCGTCTTGATTTTCCGGCTTCAACAATTCTTCGACCGTTCCCGGAGGCAAGGCGGCAAAGGCTTCATCGGTCGGGGCAAAGACCGTGAAGGGTCCTTCTGAGGCAAGAGTTTCTACTAAACCGGCGGCTTCTAGAGCGGTAACGAGGGTATTGAAAGAACCACTACTCGCGGCGATATCGACAATGGTTCCACTTGCCGAGGCTGTCTCTTCAGACTTCGTTTCGGAGATTGTTTCGGCAACGGAGTTTTCTCGGGAGCCTTCGAGGACAGATTCGGCAGTCGCAGGCAAATTCAACAGAACGCTCGCTCCAGTCACTGCAACGAGAGCCAGAGAGCGCCCGAACCAATTAGCACCCATCGGATTAACCATACTTTGATATCTCCTTGTGTAAAGATTTAGTAAAAGTAGATTGAAGATTATTCTATACCATTACTCAAAATAGACAATCCCTACTCTCGAAAACCTCACCTAATCCCGAATTTCGATCGGAGTGCCCAAAAAAACCCGATCGTACAAGCGGCGAATTTCCGAGTTTCGCATTCGCAGGCAGCCGTGGGAGATAGCCTGTCCGATCTGGCTCTCGTCCGATGTCCCGTGAATGCCAATGTGCAGGGTGCCATCGGTCCAAAATCCAATCCATCGATCGCCTAAGGGATTTTCTTCCCCCGGCTGGACGATTTTGCCGTTGATCGGTTGCTCCCAAACGGGATTTTTTTCCATGTGAATCACCTCAAATTCACCGGTTGGGGTTTCCCACTCCGTTTGCCCGATCGCCACGGGATAACTGCTTTGGAGACGATCGGCTTTGTACAGGTAAAGGCGACGATCGCTCAAATCGACCGCTAAACGTATTTTGGACTGAGCAGCGCGATTGGCTTTGGCGCGATCAAGCCTCGATCTGGCAAAGGTGGCGATTCTTTCAACGGTGCTAGGCTGTTCGATCTGGGTCTCTTCCGTAACGGAGAGGGTCAGATCGGAACGAACGAAGCCAAATTTGACAAACAACAACAAAAACGAGACCGCACCCACGCATAGCCAGAGCGTGTGGCGCGAAATCTCTTCATCAGCCATGAGTGAGGTTTGGCGAAGGGGCGATCGCTTTGGAGGAGAGTATTTCATCCTCAAAGTTTAGCGAATTTGCCCGGACATCGTATAGTTGGGGCTTCGGGGGCTTAAATTTCTCCAAATTCCCCCTATGTCCCCATTTCTTTCCGGTACTCTCTTAGCCCCCAGATCGGGTTAATCCCCCAAACAAATCCCCAAACCTCGGGCGGTTTTGACCAAAGTATCTTGGGGATCGACCGCTCGGTAATTGGCAATCGCTTCGCCAATGGGAACCTCAATCACTTGTCGATTTTGCCAAGCCACCATCCGATCGAACCGACCGGCTGCGATCGCATCGACAGCGGCTACCCCAAAGGAAGAGGCTAAAAGTCGATCGAGGGGGGAGGAAATACCACCTCGTTGAATGTGACCTAAAACCGTGACTCGCGTTTCGGCCCCGCTGTGAACTGAAATTTGCTCGGCGAGATACTGTCCGACCCCACCCAGGCGAGATTCGCCGAATTGTTCCATTTTGGTAACCAACTCTCCGGCTTCGGTACACACCGCTTCCGAGACGATAACGATCGAGAAATTTTGTCCCCGTTCTTGACGCTGGCGAATTTTGTCACAAACGTTTGCCACTTTGTAAGCAATTTCAGGAATCAGGATAACGTGAGCGCCTCCGGCAATCCCGGCATTGAGAGCAATATGTCCGGCATCGCGACCCATGACTTCGAGAATCATCACCCGAGAGTGACTCGCAGCGGTAAAATGGAGGCGATCGAGAGCTTCCGTGGCAATATTGACGGCAGTATCGAAACCGATAGAGCATTCAGTTGCTCCTACATCGTTGTCGATGGTTTTTGGAATGCCGATCAGGTTCATCCCTCCTTCGAGGGCAAGACGACGCAAAATCGCCAAACTGCCGTCACCTCCGATGCCAATCAGGGCATTGAGTCCGAGTTGATGGTAGCCTTCGGCAATTTCTTTGGAGCGATCGCGTTCCGTTCCGTCCGGCATGGGAAAGGCAAAGGGATTGCCCCGGTTGGTGGTTCCGAGGATCGTGCCGCCCATCGTCAGTAGGCGATCGGTATTGTCAATGGTTAAATCCATAACTTGGGGAGGGCGCTGCATCAACCCGAGAGTTGCGTTGCGAATGCCTAAAACTTCCCAGCTATAGTTGTCGGTTGCATGATGAACGACAGCACGAATGACGGCGTTAAGTCCCGCGCAGTCACCACCACTGGTGAGAATTCCAATGCGTTTATGTTCTCCCATCAGATAATTTATTTTGAATAGATACGAGCTGCTTTTATGTTTATGCCCTATTGCGAGACGATATTGGGAGAACTTAATAATATTATTGGTTTACAGAATTCTTGAAGTTTCGGACTCAGTTCTGGAGCGGTTAAAGATTTATTGCAATATCAAAGCTATGGGTTAAATTTTATCGGGCTTAAAGGGTTTTGAAACCGATTTTAAGACACTAGCAATATCATGCTTTTATTATCTAATCTTTTATATTTTTTTCCAAAATCCCTCTAAAATCAACGTTAAAACGCAACGATCGCAAACGATCGCAATCTGTCATGAAAGCGATAATCGGCAGTTCGATTCTCCACGACAGGCTGAGCTGTGAGGTTCTCTACCACTTGAATGTGAAGACAGACTCGGAGAGAGAATCTGTAACCGAGCGACTCAAACGCTCGAGAAATTTAAACGTTAATCCTTGAAGTCATATCGAGATTTTGACAGGAGATGATAATTGTGCAAATTGACTGCGAGCGAGAGTAACTGTCTGGTAATTTTTTGGTAGATATGGATAAAGGGCAATCGATCGTTTTTGAGTGAATCTTTGAAGATGCGCTCTCAAAAACGATCGAACGATTGAATGCATTTTGCATCTCGATCGCATTCCTATTGAAGCGGGTTTCTCAGAATACCCCACTCTCACTGCACAATCTCACTAGACAACATGCGTGAGAGAAAAATGTTTAACGATCGTTGCTCTTCAGAGTATCTCGGATAAAAGATGGAAATAACCGGATAAACGATAGTGCTATTTTCGATCGATAAAGACATTCAACCGGAAACGAAATGTCAGCGAGATAGCGAATTGACAATTAGAGTGTATTATGGTATTGCTTATGAATAAGTATTTACACAGATATAAGTATCAGCATTATTACTGAGATTTAACCCAGGCTGATGTTAATATAGTGGCCTATAACAAAAAAATATAAGTAATTTCCGTACTATCACTGATGACGCTCAAAATAAATCCACTTACGATGTTTTATAGCTAAGGTCAAGTTTACAAAAACTCAGCCAAAGCCAAGCAAGTAATTGAACTCGTTTAAGTATCGATCGGGAATCTGGTACGTACTGCCACGTAAAAGTAAGCCTCTATTTTATGGCTGAAGGCAGACGATCAAGCAATGTGCAACACTGAAGTCTTTGACTTCAAGCCCGTTAGGGCGCGACTGAACGAGGACGCGCAAGCAATTAGAAGACACAAAAGGAGCAAAGCAAATGACATTTATTGTAGATACGGTTACCTTTGGTACAGAAGATAGCGACGTTATCGTTGGAAATCACGGTAGTAATGATTTAATTGCGGGTTTCGATGGTAACGACTTTATCAAAGGTCTTACAGGCGACGATCTAATTTACGGTGGCGATGGAGACGATACGATCCGCGCTGGATTAGGTGACGACTGCGTTATTGGCGGTGATGGAAATGACTTCATACTCGCTGCTGAAGGTAACGATACTGCCTTCGGTAACGTCGGTAATGACACGATCATTGGTAAGAGTGGAGAAGACCTCTTACACGGCGGTCGCGATGATGACAGCATTCGCGGTGGTAACAGCGACGACACTGTGATTGGTGGTAAAGGTAACGACTTCGTTGCTGGTGATGCCGGAGACGACCGCGTGGTTGGCGGTGAAGGTATTGACACTCTTGTCGGTGGTAGCGGTGCTGATGTCTTCGTAGCCGGACTGGGCGATATCATCAAAGACTTCAGTGAAGATGACGGAGACAGCATTCAACTTGATGGTTCCGGTCTGAAGATAGATTTCGACGACGCTACCGGCATCATCGAGATCGTTGAGGATACCACCGATTACGGTCTGCTCTAAGTTTCAGCCACGTAATCGGTTACGTTGGGAACGGCCTTCGATTTAGGCTTAAATTTCCAACCCAAGCGCTTTTCAATCGCTTGCTAAATATTGAGAAACATTCAATCTGTACGACTCTAACCACAGTTGCCGCTGCACCGGGACTGTGGTTTTTCACTTGAAGATAAGAATCACCTCGCTCTGCCTGTTGAGGAAACTTCTGATGCGATCGTCTCGAATCATCCGATCGGAAATTGTACCGAGATGGGTCATACCCCGTGGCGCCATCGAACTTCAGTAAAATGACGGATGACGCAGCGCAAAAAACGATTAAGAATAAACTAACTCAACTTCTTAGATCTCCCAAACGAAGCAAGCCAATCCGCCCAGAGTGAGTATATATCTCGAGCTTTTACCAAAATACTCTTCAGGGTCTAGCGTTTGGGTGTAGGGTGCTCTCTACAGAATGAATCGAGCTTCAAATTGGTAGTGTGTCCGAAAAAACCTCGACTTCAGTAGACCTGTTTGGGTTCGGACTCTCGGCGTACGGCAGAGCGTCCGTTGCGATCGAACAGTCCGAATGCACAGATATTTGCGCGAAAGCCAACGATCGTTCATGAAGGCAGACCCCCCCATGGCATCCACTCACGAAGCTCAACGGCAATCGAGCGCCGGAGTTTCATCAGAGCCAGTGCAACAGCAGCCTGTTATGGCTGTGGATAACGTTGGCGTGGGGGATGCACAGAACGATCGGCCACCCGCCACTGGTACCGAAACTAGCTATCGAGATCGGGCGAGAACCTTCGCCCAAGCTGGGGAACTCTCTCAAGCTGTATGGCACTACCGGCAAGCGATCGCCCTAACTCCAAAGAATTCCCAACTTCATTACGAACTCGGCGAGATCGAGTATCGACGGCAGGATTTAGCCGCAGCCCGAAATTGCTACGAACGGGCGATCGCTCTCCAACCCAGCTGGGGAATGGCATTTTACAAACTCGCCTTGGTTTTAACCCGACAGGGTTGCCCAACTGATGCCATTGGTTGCTACCGAAAGGCACTGGCGCGATTCGAGGCGAACCAGCCCCATTGCTTATATGCCTACAATAATATAGGTCTGCTGTTTGTCAGACTAAAACGATTTGATGAAGCTCTAGAAGCATACCGAGCCGCACGAGCGATCGACCCGAATTTCGTCCCCACATACAATAACCTAGGAAAGTTGTGGTTTCTCCAAGGAGAATTCGATCGAGCCATCGCCACTTACCATCGCGCGCTCGAATTAAATCCCGAGGGAGCCTTAACTCACTACAATCTGGGCAAAGCCTATCAAAAAAGCGATCGTCACAGTGAAGCCGTGACTTGTTTCCAAAAGGCGATCGAACTCGAACCCGATCTGGTCCGGGCCGAAATCGATTGCGGAGTTTCCCAGATGGCACGGGGAGAATATCAAAAAGCCTTTGCCGACTTTCATCGCATTATCGCCCGTCAGCCAGAGTGGGTGAAAGCCTACTGCGATCGCGCGGCTGAGTTGGTGGCTGAGGATAATTTCGAACGGGCGCGGTGGGCCGCGGGTCAACTCGTCGCGACAATAGACCAGCAACCCGACTCTCCCGATGCAGTACGCTATTTAAAAGAGACTTATACTTATCTGGGGAACGTTCAGTTCGATTCCGATCGCTACAACCCGGCCGCCGAGTATTTCCGACAAGCGGCAGCCATCGACCCCGAAGACGATCGACTCAAACAGCAGTTGCAAAAGTGCGCGTCGCAACAACAACGCTTACAAGCGCTCGAAACTGGCGCCGATCGGTTTCCCCGAGGTGTATACCCCACAACCCGAGATTGGTGGATGCGATCGGATCTCGACTCGACCCATTACGTTCGGGTGAATAGAGGCGCACCATCGACCGCGTCTCCAGAACCGCAGCCCCCATCCTTTGCCGCTGAAGACCCATGCGCGGGGTTGGCCTGTCATCGCTGTTTGAAATCCACTTTCGAGACTTGGGAGATGACGGATGTCGGCGGGGGAGTTTTCCAATGTGCCAGGAATGCCTACGGGGTAGAACCTCCCGAAACCTTCGTGGCAACGATTCCCCAGGGTCAGACGTGGGTGATGCCTCAAACCAGTTGGTGGCAAATGTGCGAAACGATGGCTACTGTCACCCCAGATAATTACCTGCTTGCTGATGTATCGCCGGAGTATCCCGGTCAACTTCCTAGCTGCGATCGCCGGAATATCCGACAGCACCGAATTTTTCGCATGGAAGAGTTGCCCCCTTGCGAACAGATCGAAGGAACCGTTGCCGTCGTCACCGCTTTGTCTGCCAATGTCTATTTTCACTGGATGGTAGACGTTCTGCCTCGATTGGACGTTTTGCGACGGGGTGGGTTCGATTTCGATCGCATCGATAAGTTTTTCGTCAATCAATATCGTCAGCCGTTTCAGAAAGAAAGTTTGCAACGGTTGGGGATTCCAGAAGACAAAATTATCGAAAGCGATCGCCACCCCCATATTCGAGCCGAGCGTTTGCTGGTTCCGTCTTTACCCAGTCATTTTAGCTGGCTTTCTTCTGAATCCGTTCGTTTTTTGCGACAAACATTTTTGCCAAAAATCGAGGGAGATATTCCTTCCCCGGAACGAATTTATATTAGTCGCACGAAAACGAGATATCGCCATCTTTTAAATGAACCTGAAGTGCTCGATCTGCTTCAAGAATACGGTTTTGTTTCCGTTTGCTTAGAAACGCTCTCTTTAGATGAGCAAGTTCACCTATTTTCTAGAGCCAAGGCGATCGTTGCCCCTCACGGGAGCGGGTTAACCAATATTCTATTTTGCCAACCGCAAACCTCTGTTATCGAAATTGTTTCCCCGAATTATTTTCGACATTATTTCGGTGCAATTAGTCAGCTCGTCGGTCTTCGGCATTATTACCTCCGAGGAGAGGTCTTTGCGTGCTCTCCCCTGAGAAAGCTGATGTATCCCAATCCCCTAATCGAAGATATTAAAATTAATTTAGAAACTTTACGGAAAACTTTAGAAAGAATTGGTATAGTAAAACCAATCCAACTCGTGCCCTTAGAAGCGTTCGTTGTGAATCCCATGCCAGCCACCGTTAGCCCCGAACAAACAGCAGCTACGCTTGCAAAACAAGCAGAAACCCTGCTCGCTCGAAAACAAATTGAGGAGGCAATTTCCTCGTGCAAAAAAGCACTTGAAATTGCACCCAAGTTCGCTCCAGCTTATAAGATATTTGGGAATGTTTGGCACGCGCAAAAACAAAGTCAGAAAGCTAGGGAATGTTATCTAAAAGCAATTGAGCTCGATCCCAACTACGGACCTGCTTATGCCAATTTAGGGAGCTTAGCCGCCCAGGAGAAAAACTGGCCCGAAGCCATTGGCTGGTATCAAAAAGCGATTTCTCGCGACCCCAGTTTGGCCGGAGCCTACGATCGCCTCTCAAAGGTGTGGAAGGAGGTGGGAAGAGACGCAGAATCCATCGACTGTGCCTATCGAGCCTACGAACTCGAACCGAAATCGTTCAAACCCGAAGAACATTTGAATTTAGGCGATCGGTTATTCGAGCGCGGTCAGCTCACCCAAGCGATGACTTGCTACCGTCAAGCGTTGGAGTTGGCTCCCCAGATGCAGAGCGTGTACGAACGCCTCAGCCGTACCCTCACCGCACAAGGGAAATCGGAAGAAGCTGCGATTTACGCTCGCCACGCGGTTCAATTCTCCTTAAAAGCACCCGCAGGAAACCCCAGTAACGGCAAGCGTCCGGTACTGGAAAAACAATCGGAAAAAATTGCCGCCAGTCGCCAGCAAGCCGCTGAAGCCTTGTTGTTTCAAGGGAAGCTCGATGACGCTACCCAAGCCTGCGAGGAAGCGTTGCACATCGATCCGAATTTCGTTCCCACGTTGAAAACCTTGGGAAATATCGCCCATTCTCGCGGAGACATCGAAAAAGCGCGGGAGTACTATCTCAAGGCGATCGAAATCGATCCCGACTATGCAGAGGCTAACGCCAATCTGGGCAACTTGGCAGCCCAAGCCAAACAGTGGTCGGAGGCTGCCGAGTACTATCAAAAAGCGATCGCCCTCAAACCTGATTTTGCCCCAGTCTACGATCGCCTCTCGAAGGTGTGGCAGCAACTGGGGAAAGAGCGAGAAGCCGCCGAGTGCGCTGTCCGTGCCTGCAAACTCAATCCCAATAGTGTGGGTGTCGCTCGGTATTTGACCTTGGGCAATACCTTGTTTCGCTACAAATATCTCGACGAGGCAGTATTCTGCTTCCGTCAGGCGCTCGAATTAGACCCCAAACTGTTTGCGGCATCTCAGAATCTCGCCGAAGCCCTCACCCAACAAGGCAAATCCGATGAAGCCGCTCGGTACTACCGCCAAGCGATGCAGCTCTACATGAGCCAGTCCAAGGAAAAGGTTGATGCTCGATCGACCTTAATTATCGACTCTCCAGCCCCGAGTACCGAGCATCAAGCTCAAGTTAAAGCCGCTCTAGAAGAGGCGAAAACTCATTACGAGCACCAAGAATGGCAGTTAGCGGTGGATGCTTGCAAACGGGCGCTGGATATTCAGCCGGAAGCTGCAGAAGCCTATGCTACCCTCGGCAATGCCTGCTACGCCCAAGGAAACTACGAAGAAGCCCAGCAGGCGTATACCCGAGCGATCGCGCTCAAACCCGACTTAGCCTACGTGCGGGCAAATCTGGGGAGTATCTGCGCCCAGCTGAACCAACCGGAAGAGGCAATGGCTCATTACCAAGCCGCTTTAGAAATCAGTCCCAAATTTCCGCTGGTCTACCGTAACTGGGGACAGCTCTATCAGAATCTCGAGCAGTGGGAGGACGCGGCAGACTGCTACCGTCAGGCGATCGAGATCGATCCGAAGTTCGTCCCGACTTACCAGAAGTTGGCGGAAGCCCTGATCGCTGCAGAAGATTGGCAAGGGGCCGCGCGAACCTACCAGCAAGCGATTGAGATTGAATCCAATGCCGTGTGGGCTTATTGCGGCTTGGGAGATGCACTGACGGAACAAACCTTGTGGGAGGATGCGGCACAGGCTTACAAGCAAGCGATCGAACTCGATCCCGAGTTCCCAAAAGTCCACGAAAAATTAGCAGATATCCGATGGAAACAACGGGAATTTTATTCATCAGAAGCGCTAACGGCCTACCGTCAGGCGATTCAACAAAATCCTGATAATATCGAGCTGTATCATAAAGCTTTGGAGATTCAACCCAAGGACGGTCGGCTTTACGTACAATTGGGAAATGCCTTGACCCGACAAAGTCAGCTAGACCGGGCGATCGCATTTTACAAAATCGCGCTTCAAATCGAGCCGAACAAAGTAGAAATCTACTTACAGCTGGGAAAAGTCTTAGCTCTGCAAGAAAATTGGTCGGATGCAATCGAATGTTACGAAAAAGCCATTTATATCGATCCAGAGTATAGTTGGTCTTATCACTATTTGGGTGCGGTTTTAGTGAAACAAAATCAATTCGATAAAGCGCAACAAGCATTCGATCGAGTCAGTCAAATCCAAGGGAATTTCTATCAAAGTTTACCCAGCGATCTGCAAGATGTAGAAGTTTGCCTGCAAATCGGTAAAAGCTCGATGAAGCAAGGTCATGTTGAGTGGGCTATAGAAAGTTACATCCGTGCTATTCAACTTGATTCCACTTCTGCTTTGGCTTATCACTTTTTGGGGGAAGCACTGCTACAACGCTCTAGAAATAAAGACGCGATATCTGCATTCCAACGAGCCATCGAACTCGATCCGAACTTTTCTTGGTCTCACCACTGTTTGGGAAATACGCTATTGTGGAGTGACAAACTTGACGAAGCCATTTCAGCTTACACTCAGGCCATTCGTTTGAATTCAGAATTAGCAGATTCCTATAAAGGATTGGGTGATGCATGGGTCAAAAAAGGAAACGTAAATGAAGCCAGTTTAGCTTATCGAGAAGCCATAAAAATCAATAAAAATATATTCTAGAATTTTGACTAAAAAAATGGAAGAAACAACTATAAAAGCTGAACTGACCGTACAAGATTACTTCGAGCGAGGTTTGAAACTTCGTCAGTCAAACAACCTAGAACGAGCGGTATTTTTATTTCAAAAAGCAATTAATCGAGATCCAAGCTTTGCGAAAGCCTATCATCATTTGGGTGAGACATTTGTAGCTCAACAGAAATTAGGACATGCTATTCAAGCTTATCGAAAGGCAATTGAAATTGAACCCACACTTGAATGGTCTTACCATTGTTTGGGAAATGCCTTATTTTGGCAAAACAAGCTCGATCCGGCAATAAAAAACTACCAGAAGGCAATCGAGATTAATCCTAAAATAGCAGTATTTCATGAAAAGCTTGGAATTGCTTTTCAATCGAAAAAAAATTTTTCTGAAGCGATCGCCCAATATCATAAAGCAATTGAAATGGGCGGCAAGTCCGATCGCCTTTACTATAATCTCGCCCAAGCACTAGTCAAACAAAAGCGCTGGGATGAAGCGATTTCTTGGTATCAGAAAGCGATTGAAGTCAACTCAAAACTCGATCGCGCCCATCACCACTTAGGAGATGCTTTTGCCAAGTTGGGCAAGCTCGATGAGGCGATCGCATCCTACACTCAGGCCATAGAGGTCAATCCTAAAGCCGCATTATCCTATCAAAATATGGGGGATGCTCTCCTGCGGCAGGCAAAAACCGATGAAGCGATCGCTGCCTATCAGGAAGCCTTGAAAATCGACTCGAAGCTAGCATGGGTTCACTACAACCTCGGAGAAATCTTTAGAAAACAAAATCGCCTGGATGAAGCGATCGCTTCCTATACTCGCTCGATTGAAAGCGATCCGTTTCTTCCTTCTCCTTTTATCCAGCTCATGTTTACTAAGGCTCAACCCCATCAGTTAGATGGAGTTGTTTCTTGCTACCAAAAGTTTTTGGAGAAAGAACCGAACAATCCGTGGGCTTACGTGCGTTTGGGAGATACCCTCAGCAAGCAAAATAATATCGAGCGTGCTGTTGAGAGCTATCAAAAAGCGAGTGTTTTAATGTGTTCGGCAATGCGACCCGAATACGCTCGAAAGTACTGGGAACGCGGAACGGTAACGTCTCCCGATTTCATCATTATCGGTCCGATGAAGACTGGAACCTCTGCTCTATACGACTACATTCTCAAGCACCCGAAAGTTTTACCCTGTATTAAAAAAGAAGTCCACTTCTTCAATAACGATGGTAAGTTCGAGTACGGTGTTGACTGGTATTTATCTCACTTTTGTCCGACCGTTGAAGGACAGTCTTTCATTACCGGTGAGGCGAGTCCCGGATATATGGTGAATAACGTCCACGATCGAGTTTTTCAACTGTTTCCCAAAATGAAGTCGATCGCAATTTTGAGAAATCCCGTAGATCGAGCTTTTTCTCATTATCAGCATAATCTGAAATACGGCTTCGAGCGACGCTCCTTCGCAGAGGCTATCGCTTCCGAGTTAGATGTTTTACAAGGTGTGAAAGACCCTTCAGAAGCGGCTAAAACTTGGAACTGGTGGGAGCGACCCGGTTATATTCTCATGGGATTGTATACCTACTTTATTGAAAAATGGGTGGATCTTTTCCCCAAAGACCAGTTTTTGGTTCTTCAAAATGAGAAGATGTTGGAAAATACCCAACAAACCATGGAAACCGTCTTTGAGTTTTTGGGAATATCCGAGTTTCACCGTGAAGAGTATCCCGTCCGTTATGCGGGTTCTTACTCTCCTATCGAGCAGTCTGTTCGAGAGCAATTAAGCGAGTATTTTCACCCTCACAATCAGCGCTTAGAAGAGTGTTTGGGATACAAGCTCGATTGGAATGAGTAAAGACTTAGCGTTTTGAATTTACGTCTTGAATTTAAAATCGCCATCTTTGTCGGGGTCAACGGCTGTTGACCCCTATAGTTTTCTAGTGCTACTTTGACAAAACTTGGTGTTATTTTCAGCTCAAACCCATATACAGCAATGCTTATAGGTCGAAGCAGCAGAAACGTGATAACCATAGGGGTTTGAGCGATTTTTCGAGGTTTGACCTAAATCCTAGTCCCAGCAAGGGTTTGAGCGGTGAAAAGGTTTAAAAGTTGTCAAAGTACCACTAGACTCGATGACTTGACTAAACAGGTTGCTGGTGACCGTTTAAATTGGCAAGTTGAGCTTGAGCCTGTTGGAGTTGTAGCTGAACCGCCTCTAGCTCTTGTTGGGTTTGTTTGGCAACATTAACCCAGGCTTGGCGCTGGGTTTCGAGTGCGACTTTTTCCTTCTCTAAATGCTGCGCCCAGTTATGAGACTCTTGCCACGCACGATGCCAGTGATTTTTATTTTTTTCTAACTCCTGTATCCAGCTTTGTAACTCTTTCCATTGCCCGGATGTAAATTCATCTAGCGCCAGATATTCTTGAATGAGTATCAGCATTTCTTCAGTCATCTCCCCATCCATGGCAGGGTGGGGTTGCGCTTGACTTTTTTGGATAGCTTGGGCAAAGATCTCTTCCATTTGGTCTGCCATCCCTTCCAAGGGGAAGACTTCCGCCACCCGCTGTCTGGCTAATGCTCCGAGATGACGGCGTTGTTGAGTATCTTCAATTAAGGGAATTAAAACCTTGAGATATTCTTCAACCTCAGCTCGATCTGCGTTGCCTTTGGGTAAGATAAATCCCACGTCTGGCGTGACTAACTCCTTATTTCCCCCCACATCAGAGGCCACCACCGGGAGTTCCATTGACATCGCTTCGTAGAGCGTTAGGGATAGCCCTTCGTAAGCGGAGGGTAAGAGTAAAATATCGGCGGCCGAGTAGTAACCGGGCATTTCTTCCGGTGCGACGGAGGAGAGCATTTTAAAAGCTTTCCCCACATTCAACCGCTCGATTTTGGCTTGCATCGCCTCTAGCAAATCGCCACCCCCCATCGTCACGACGCAAATCGGCTGCTCGGCGGCAACTAAGGCGCGGACGATCTCGACTAAGAATAGAGGGCGTTTTTGGGGTGCGATTCGAGCTGGGTAGAGTAACATCACCGTATCGTCGGCAATACCCAGCTTCGATCGCAATTCCTGTCGTAGCTGAAAATCGCGCTGCCACTTGTCCGTATCCCGGTTGGTGTAGCAAACGACGAGCTTCTCGGGATCGGTTTGATGCACCTCTCGGTAATAGTTGGCGAGATACTGACTCGACACCACTTGAAAATCGAGCCATTGATGGAACCGGCAGGACACGCGCGGATAGCCATCCTGCCGCCATCCTGGATCGTCGGTGTGGGTGTAGTCAACAAATGCCACGCCCGGAAATTCCGGTCGCAGGAAAGGTAATAGATAGTAAGCGTAGTAGCAGTTCGACATCCATACGATATCGATTTGGCGCGATCGCATAATGTAGCGTGCGAACTCCAGCCAATAGCCGTTTTCGAATAATTTGGATAGGTGGAAAATATCCGGCGTGATTTGATAAAACTTCCAGTGCCAGGAACTCGCCGATGGATTGGTGGTGACGATCGTAATCTCGTATCCTCGCGCTTTCAACAAAGTCAGCAAATCGAGATTGTATTTATCCGCGCCACCCACTTCTAAATGGGGCAACCAGCACAAAATCCGCTTGCCGGTACTGTCGGGGTGAATGGGATTTTCTGCCTCTATTTTTCGATCGAACTGGCGCGCGTCGAAAGCAGATCGTCGCAGCTCGATATCCGGTAACTCGTTCGCTTCAAAAAAAGGACGATAGCGAGACTGGATGTACTCCGTCACTTGCTTCTCTTTATCGACTTTATCGCGCGAGGAAGCCAGCAATCCAGAACTCGTTCGCCGGTAGCAATCTAAATATTCGGGAATCGTCCAACCTTTTTGGTGGTTAGACATCGCTTTGAGCCATCGCTCCCAATCTTCATAAAACCGGAGGTTTTCATCTAAGCCTCCCAATTTATCGAAATCCGCTTTCCGGTATAACAAGCGTCCGGTCACCCAGTTTTGCTCGATAAACTTGGACGGTTTATTGAAGCCGTGAGTCCACCAATATTCTTCAGCTTGGAACCCCACAGAGTAGGAATTGACAAAAGAAAAATCGGGGTGAGTTTCGAGAAACAGAACGGCTTTCTCGATATAAGTCGGATCGAGAATATCGTCTGTATCCATAAAAAATAAATATTTACCTTTGGCTTCGGCAATACCAGTATTTCGACCGGCGGCCAGCCCGCCATTCTGTTCGCGGAAAAATATTTTTATCTTTGATGTGCGTTGGGGAAGGGTTTTGAAAAATTCAACTTCTTCGGGATCGGGGGAACAGTCATCAACGATAATCCATTCAAAATTTTGCCAAGTTTGATGAATAATGGAATGATAGGTTTCGTCGAAATATTTTGAAGCGTTATAAAAAGAAGAAATAATTGAGACGACGGGCGGATCTATCTCTTGGGGATTGTAGAAATTGAGCGGACGAGAGCATAAGCAGTCCATCAACTCACTTACACTAGACACAGGCGGCTTTTCGTACATTACTCAAAACTCTAAAATAGCTAGATAGTTGGAAAAATAAGAAACAAAACTCAAAGAAACGTTAGGGTTCTATACAGGATGGAGAATTCGTCGATCGCGTGCTTCCATTCCTCTAAATCGGTGAGCCGGTAAACATCTAAAGTCTCCCCTTGAACTGTTGAAAACTGATGGAAACTCGATATCCAGTTGTCGATCGTTTTCGTCTTCAAAAAGGGACTGCAATTTAGTGACCTCTGTAGGCATTGAGCCATCATCGTCAGATTTCCCTGACAATAAGCCGACCACGCTTCCCAAACCCAGGAACCATAACGCAAGCGGCGTTCTAGTTCTAAGTCGTATTGGGATTGTCGATCGATTTCTGGTGAGGTAACCTCCGAACGAGCGGGTACTAACGATGAGAGCACGTTTTCAATAACAGTTGTATAGTCTGCAAGCATCCGCGACTCTTGAAACAGAACTTCAGCTCGCTGTTGGCAAGCGCGACCCATTGACTGGCGCAACTGGGAAGATGCAACCCAAGCTTCGAGAGCGGTCACTAATTCGCGAACCGTCCCTTTGGGGTCTCGCTGCGGGTGGGGCAATAATTTGCCGGTGTCGCCTAACTCTTCGGGAACACCGCTCACGGCAGATGCAATAACCGGTAAGCCTTTAGCCATCGCTTCCATAATTGAAAGGGGCATTCCCTCCGCCAGCGAGGGCAAGATGAAAATATCGCTAGCATCCAACAAGTCTGGGATCTCCCCACGTTGACCGAGAAACTTCACGCGATCGTCCATCTCTAACTTGGCGACGGCATCTTTAAGTTCTTGCTCGTTATTATAATGACATTCCGAACCCGACCCCGCCCAAAGAAAATAAAGTTTTGACCAAGTTTGGGTGAGCTGCAACTGTCGCATCGCCGCAATTTGGTACTGGTAGCCTTTAATCGGTTCCATCCGCGCCGCTGTAAAGCACACCACTGCATCTTCGGGAATCCCTTGTTCTCGTCGCACTCGCTGGCGCACCTCCGACGCTGGCGGGGTAAAATACTGGGGAGGTCGTCCGTAGTGAATCACCTGTCCGAGATGGGAAGGTAAATGGAAAAGACTCTGAAGTAGGTTTAAGTTTTCTTGGGAAACGGCGACGACGGAGCGGGCGCGACCGTATTGGTATGTTGCCACATCGGCATAAGGAATATCATCGCCATAGGATAAGCGCACGCAAGATGGCTCGATGAATCCTAGGATAATGATATAGGGGATTCCCAATTCGATGGCGGCTTGCTTGGCTGCGAGATTGGAAAACGGCCAACCGTCGCTGAAGAGAACGAGCTGAGGTTGACTCTGGCGAAAAATCCTTTTCGCACCGTTAATATCTTTGAGGGTGCGGGTCAAATCGTTCCCGGCATGATAACCCAACCAGATATGCTCGATGCCCAGTTCCCGTTCTGGATGGATGAGGGGTTCGATGGGTTTGGCTTGGACGTGAGAGAGTGGGTAGCCAAGGGTTGCGAGGTGACATAGGAGGGAACTATTGAACTGAGCGACACCGCCAATTCCGAGGTCGTCGGTGTAGAGAAGAAGATGGGGTTTCATCGTCGATAGGGCTGAACTTCGGAGGAAAGGAGCCGGTCGATAGTCTGTTGCCACGGTTGGGAATGACTCAGGGCGTACATATCGAAAGTACGACCGTACTGGCGAGCGTACGCGGCAAAACTGGCAACCCAATGGTCTACCGTCTGGGTTTTTCGATAGGGGGAATAATGTAAGGCTTGGTGCAAGCAGCGTCCCATTTGTTCAGGGTCGCCATCGTAGTAGGTGCGACAGGCCAGCCAAAGCCAACATTGATAGCGCTCTATGTTTTTTAACGATCGGATGGATTGTGGCAAATCGGGTCGGGCGAAAAACCGTTCCATCACCGCTTGCGTTCCGCGAACGACTTCCATTCCCCGAGACATCAGGCTGCGATCGTGCTGGCGATAGCAGATGAGGGATTGACGCACCCAATCGGCCGGACAACCCGATACCATTAAGCGTAAAAGAAAATCTAAATCTTCGCCGATCGAAAATCGAGTATCGAAACCGCCAACGCGCTCGCACCACGTTCTGCGAACCATGGTGGCACTGGGACGAGCGGGTTTGTGCACAATTGCGGTTTCTAAGTTAAACTCAGGAGCATGGTGCCAGGGTTCTACCGTCGAGATGAATTCGCCATCGGCGTTAACCAGATGCCAGCCCGAAACCGTCATTCCCAGCTTCGGTTCTGCCTCAAAACGAGTAACTTGCACCGCCAGTTTGTCTGGTAAAAAGAAATCGTCTGCATCGAGAAAGGCAATTAATTCTCCTTGGGATTCCTCAATACCGTGATTGCGGGCAGCAGCTACCCCCTGGTTTGTTTGTTCGATGTATCGAATGCGATCGAGATAGGGTTTTAAGACTTCCGCAGTTCGATCGGTCGAGCCGTCATTAACGACGATAAGTTCGTATTTTGGGTCAGTTTGCTCTAAAACGCTGTCGATGGCTTGAGCAATGTAGCGATCGCTATTATAAGTGGGGATAATAATGCTGACTTTGGGTTGAAAAAGCATACAAAATTCGATCGACACTTAAGTGATATTACTTACGTAATTTCGCAACTTTTTGATTTTTGTTTGATACACTATTTCCTTCAAGGAAAGGGACTTAATTACAACGATAATTTATTCTTTACGCAAAGTTCAAGAAGTCGATCTAGCAACTTTAAGAAAAGTGTGATAACTTGTACTGAAAAGGAATTTTGCGCGGGTAAGACTATATTTTCGGATTCTATAAAGCATCTACTACACTCATTCCAATCATTAATATTAGAATTACAATGCAACACAAAGCTCATAAACAAAACTCTATTTTGGTCTCTAATGAAAGCATTGAAAAAAAACAAAAAATTGCCAAAGAAATTTTAGAGTACCAAACTCTAATCAAATCACACGAAAAATCTTTGATTGATTCCCTGAATAAACTAGCTAAAACTTACGAATCTCAAAGAGAATGGCATGAATCTATAAGTTGTTACCAAAAAATTCTTGATATTCAACCCGATCGTACTGAAATCTATATTCAACAATCTAAATGTTTTCTTCAGCTAGCTAGTTTTCATGAAGCGATTAAGGGATACAAAAAAGCTATTAAACTCGATCCAGATCTTCCTTTTTGGGTATATCGTGATTTAGCAAATGCATTGTATGATTTTAAATCAGCCGATAAACAAGAAGCTGTATCCACCTACCAAAAAGTAATTCAGCTAAAGGAAGACCAACCCTTTTGGGTATACATGAGACTCGGTGATTTGCTTATAGATATAAAACGAAAAAATGAAGGTATTGCTAGTTATAAGAAAGCACTTTCGATTGAATCGAATAATCATACTCTCTATCTTAAGCTAGGTAGTATTCAGCTTCAATCTGGCAAGCTTGATGAAGCATTTAATTGCTACCTAGAAGCAGTTAAAATTAAGCCAGATGTTTTGTCATCATATGGAAAGCTAGGTTATTTTCACGGTCATACTCAATTGACGTCACATCAATTAAATATCGCAATTAAAGCATATAAATCAGCAATAAAAGTTTTCCCATATTTTTATAAGCCTTATGTTTATTTAGGTGATAGCTTTGCAGAAAAGGGAGATCTTAGTAAAGCCATTCATTACTATCAAATTGCAGGTCGTAATAAATTTTTAGAAAAGTACCCAAAATATAAGGAAAAAGAAAATGAAAATAAATTTCAACAAGTAGACTCTCCGAATTTTATTATTATTGGAGCCGGGAAATGTGGAACTTCTTCTCTTTATGAGTATATTTTTCAACATCCTAATGCTTCGCCTTCTATCAAAAAAGAGATCAGATTTTTTAACCACCAACCAAATTTTCAAAAAGGAATAAACTGGTATCGATCACATTTTTCTCCGATTTTGCCAGGAGATAATTTCATATCAGGAGAAGCAACTCCCGGCTATTTATATGCCGATATTGAAAAAAAAGTTTATGATATGTTTCCCAACGTTAAATTGATTGTTCTAATGAGAAATCCAATTGATAAAGCGATCTCTCATTATAATCATTGGGTCAGGAATGGTTTAGAAGTTCGTTCTTTTGAAGAATCGGTTACTCCAGAAATTAAGAAGTTAGAAATGATTTTTGATGAAATTAATAATTATAATCTGGATAAATTCGAGGATATCAAAAGAATTTGTAAGTTAGTACAGAAAGGTAATAAAAAAGGTGAAACATGTTATTTATGGCAAGGACTATATTTTTATTTTGTCAAAAAATGGATGAATTATTTTTCAAAAAAACAATTAATGATGATAAAAAGTGAAGATTTATTCTCCACCCCAGAGTCTACTTTGAAAAAAGTTTTTGATTTT
>NZ_JBRJXU010000026.1:0-21721 GCF_057467645.1 Zarconia sp. | reverse complement strand
CTACACCCCACACCCTACACCCCACACCCTCTTGAACTATCTAGGCTTCGATCCCGGTCGCGATAAATGCGGTGTCGCCATTCGCTCTGAGGCGGGAGAACTGCTCTACCACGAAGTTGTGCCCTCCCCCGAGGCGATCGACATCGTCGATTCTCTGTGCCGGAAATATCAGGTTGCCATCCTAGTGATGGGGAACCAAACCACCTCGAAAACCTGGCGCAAACAGCTTGCCGCTGCCTTGCCGGAGACGATCGAGATTACCATGGTAGACGAGCGCTACAGCACCCTGGAAGCTCGCGATCGCTACTGGCAAATGTACCCCCCCAAAGGTCTCTCGCGCCTGGTTCCCCAAGGTATGCGATCGCCCCCGCGTCCGATCGACGATATCGTTGCCATCCTCCTGATCGAGCGATATCTGAATTCGGAAAGCTGAATTCGGTATACCGAACAAAAAAGGTGAGGAAAAGCGAACCCCAATCTGAAAAATTTCGATCGCGTCCCCGATTTTTCTGAGAATACCCCCGGTTTATTGAGAATCAAAAATTTTTTCGACACGAGTTGGCGGGGTTTCAAGCGGATGATATGATGATAAATATCAATTCCAAGGGGTAAATATATCTATTTTTAGTACGTTTATCAAAAAAATAGAGAAGCACTCCCTCTCCTCAATCTCGATCGCCAATTTGCGAGCGCGACCGGCGTATGATAGTTAGATGGGACTTCGGCCAATCCACGCACAACCCACTATCCGTACCGGTAAATAGAATGGGTAATGGGCATATCTAGTGTCCGCCGTGGAAGTCTCGTTCAATTGAAATCGCTGATGGGAAGATAGCTGTAGCGCATGGGAACTGTTTGGGAAATCGATTTTTACTCCCGTCCGGTATTGGACGAGAATCAAAAGAAGCTTTGGGAACTTTTAGTTTGCGAACATCCGACGACCACCAATCGTTCTGCGGATTCCTTATTTCGCTACGCCCAGTATTGCCCCAGCACCACCGTCAATTCGATTTGGCTGGGGGAGGCACTTTCAAGCGCGATCGCTGCGGCACCCACCCCACCGATGAAAATTCGGTTCTTCCGGCGGCAGATGAACAACATGATTACCAAAGCCTGTAACGATTTGGGACTCGAAGTCAAAATCAGCCGTCGCACCATCGCCCTCGAAAGTTGGTTGCGCGAGCGGATGGAAACGGTATATCCCAACGAGCCGAACTATCAAGCCTCCGCCGCATCCTCCGCCTCGGTACTTTACCAACCCGCAGTCCCCCAGCAGTTGCCCGATGCCCTCCAAGGTCAACAGTGGGCATTTGTCAACCTAACCGCCAAGGATTTCGACGAGATGTCCGAATGGGAAATCGACTTTGGCGAAGGATTTCCCCTGTCTTTGGCCGGTGTGGAGCCCAGTACGCCGATTCCCGGGGCGATCGTCTTTTCCGCTCGTGCTTTCCCCCTAGCGGCGTGGATGTCCGGATTGGAGTTGGGCTTTCTCAAACTGCTCGATCGCGAGCGGCCTCAACTCTTACTCGAAACCGGAGCCGATAACAGTTGGATTCTGGCAAATTTAGTCGATACCGCCACCCAAGCCGAAGCCCGCAACTTCGAGAAAATGAAGCAAGACGCTCGCGGGGTTCATTTTCTCGCCATTCAATCCGACCCCAATTCCGAGTCCTTTACTGGGTTTTGGCTGCTCCAAGAACTCAATTTGGGTTAGTGCTGGGGGCTGCGGGGGCTTCGGAGGCTTCAGAGGCAACGAGCGCTAAATTCTCCCTTGTCACCTTGTCCCCTTGTCCCCTTGTCCCCTTGTCCCCTTATCTCCCCCAGCTCCTCTTTGAAAAGCGATATCAGAGCTTATGGTAGAAGAAATTTTAGAACTGGCGCTCAAATCCGGAGCCGAGGCGGCGGAAATATTCGAGTCGCGATCGCTTTCCAAACCGGTGTATTTTGAGGCGAACCGACTCAAACAACTCGAAAGTACTGAAAGTCACGGGACGGCATTGCGGCTGTGGAAATCCGGTCGACCGGGGTTAGCGGTGGCTTACGGTGCGGTGAATCCGCAGGATTTAGTCGATCGCGCCATTGCCATCAGCGCCCTCAACCCCCCAGAAACCCTCGATTTGACCGAACCCCGCCAGGTCAAATATCCCGACCTCGGAACGGCTGTTGACGTCGAACAGCTCATCGAATGGGGACGAGAGGCGATCGCCCAGATTCGAGAGGCCTACCCGGAAATCCTCTGCAACGGCGAGTGGGAATACGACATCGAAACCACCCGATTGCTCAACTCCACCGGTTTGGATTGCGCTCACACCGACACGACTCTCAGCAGCTATCTCGAAACCGAATGGGTGCGCGGAGACGATTTATTAAACGTGTCCGACGGTCAAACCCAGCGAGACACCCTCGATCTGCATCACCTCGTCCGGCAAATTCTCCAGCGGCTGGAATGGGCCAAAGAAAACGTTCCTCCCCCCACCGGTCGAGTGCCGATTTTGTTTACCGCCAAAGCCGCCGATGTTCTGTGGGGCACGGTGCAAGCCGCCTTAAACGGCAAGCGGGTTATCGAAACCTCATCTCCCTGGAGCGATCGCCTCGGCGAACCCGTCATTTCCGAGTTGCTGACCCTCTCCCAGCATCCAGAAAAAGGGCCTTATAGCTGTCCCTTCGACGATGAAGGAATGCCCACGCGATCGTGCGTCTTCGTCCGAGACGGCGCCCTGCAACTGTTTTATACCGATCGAGCCATCGGGGGTCGTTTGGGTAGCGGTAGCACCGGGAATGGCTTTCGACCGGGATTGGAAAGTTATCCCTCTCCAGGACTGTTCAACTTTATCGTCGAACCCGGCACCGGTTCCCTGCAAGATGCGATCGCCCAAATCGATAACGGTCTGATCGTCGATGAAATCCTCGGCAGCGGTGGCGGAATTTCTGGGGATTTCTCCATTAACGTCGCCCTCGGTTATTGGGTTAAAAACGGACGAGTGATGGGACGGGTCAAAGATACGATGGTGTCCGGTAATGTCTACACCGCCCTCAAAGAAACGATCGCCCTGGGGGGAGATGCCGATTGGAACGGGTCTTGCTACACCCCCTCGATCGTCGTGGGAGGACTGTCGGTGACGGGACGGGGGTGATGGGGAGACAAGGGGACAAGGGACACGGAGACACGGAGACAAGGTGACAAGGTGACAAGGGGACAAGGGGACAAGGGGACAAGGGGACAAGGGAGAAGTTAGCCTCCCAAGCTCCCGAAGCTCCCGAAGCTCCCGAAGCCCCCGATTCTCACCACAACTGGAATTGTCAGTATTTAACCGAACTTGATATCACTCATCACCAATCTTCGATCTTGTCTTCAAAGTACGGCATGGTTGTTTCCGGAGTCATTGACAGATCGGTTTTATGGTTGGTTAACCGAACCACTTTGCGGATGGCATCGCTGACCACCACCGACGATCGCGCTTGAAATGCAGTAGACTGAGCGATTGCCTCGATGGAGTCGCGAACTTGGGCGATGGCGATGGTGGCACTCGTCAATTTTTCCCGGGTTTGTTCGACCGATCGTGCCCCCGTCTCCACTTGCGAGCGTCCCGTTTCGATCGCGGAGATCGCCTGCTGGGTCTCCCGCTGAATTTCTTCCACCAACTCTTTGATTTGAGTCATCGCCGCCCCCGATTTTTGAGCCAGGAAACGAACTTCCTTCGCCACCACGGCAAATTCCCGACCCGCATCCCCCGCGCGAGCGGCTTCGATGGATGCATTTAACGCCAGCACGTTGGTTTGAGCGGCAAAATCTTCCAGGGGTTCGATGGCGCGGGAGATTTTTTGCGACACTTCCCCTAATTGGTCGCCGATGGATGCGGTGGTATCGACGATGGTTTGAATTTCCATCATCCCTGCCACCGTGCGATCCATCGATTCATCGGCCCCCCTGACGGTGCGATCGGCCACTTGTACCTGAAACGAAGCCTGTTGGGTGTTTCCCGCAACCTCTTGCACGGCGTTAGCAATTTCTTGAATCTCCAACAACAAGTTCATCGACGAAGCGTGCAATTGCTCTTTTTCGTCCAGGGATTGTTTCACCCGGGCGAGGGTGTTGTTAAAACTGCGCGCCACCTGAATCGTTTCCGTGCTGCCGTGGGGTCGAGCGCAAATATCGAGATTGCCATTGGCCACGCAATCGGCGACGCTGGCAAGATCCTTGAGGGGGTCGGATAGCTGGCGGGCGACGATCGAGATTCCCACCACGGCGATCGCCCCCAAGATGGCAACGATCGGAACGAACACCCACCCCAGTCGATTGCCAGCCGCTTTTAAATCCGCCTGTTCCAGGGAGGCGATCGCTACCCAATTGGTTTCCGGGACGGTTGTGACGGTGTAGCGTCGTCCGCCATCCACAAATGAGGTCAATTTGATGATTTCGCCGGTTTCGTGTCGGTGTTCGATAATCTCTAAAGAAAGCTCGGCAGAGGTCTCGGTCTTGCCTTCTTCAGCTTCCGAGAGTTCGGCTGCCAATGCCAAAGCCCGTTTGATGGCGATGTCACCGCCCCAGACCTCTTTTCCGCCACTAGCCCCCTCAGCGGTTAAGGTAATAATTGGCACGCCCCCTTGACTCGGATCGAGAATTTGCAAAACTTCCGAGTCGGTCACCCCCAAATGGTCCCAGTAAGTCAACAATCGCTCGAACTGCGCCGTGCCGAACACCCCTTTCACCACCCCGAGAAATTCCTGACTGCCGGGATCGACAATGGCATGAATCAGGTCGATACTGTAGGCATTCGCCGATGTGTCAAATTGAGGGCGACCCATCCAGCGACCTTCCGCTTTCCCCCGTTGCCACCAGGTTTCATCCCGCTGGACGAAATCCGAGGTGGGGTTGGTTGTGGCAATATTGAGTCCGTTGCGTTCGGTAATGAAAATTTCCGCAAATCCTCCCGGAGTGGCGAGTTCGCGCAAATAATCGTTTAAGCTTTGGCTGGGACGGAGGAGTTTGGTGCGCGCAAACCGATTTTCGAGAGCTTCAATGGAGAGTTCGTCGAGTTTTTCCTCCGTGGCCTTTGCCGTTCGAGTCCGAGCGGCATTAGCGATTTCGGGATTTTTGGCGATCGCCTCGCAGATACGCCAACCGTCATCGAGAATATCTTCAATCAGTTCCGACACGAGCAAAACGCGCTCTTGCAGGGCTTGTTCGGCTTGTTGTTTCTCCTTCTGGTAAACCAGGGCCCAACTCCCACCCCCGGCTAGGGTCAGAGGAACCAGTACCATCGGCAAGAACGTTGCCAGCATTCGAGCGCGCAGCGTCTTCCCTTCCTGTTTTTGAGGGGGTTCTCGCGGGCTGAAAATATCCTTCGAGTTCATCAATTGAGTCGGGCAATAGAGCAGTGATGGAAATTCACCCCCTTTTCGTCACAAGTAGGGGGAATGCGGCCGTTAACCCCTACTTCTCGGGAAGGAGGAATGGGGAAACGTACCAGCATTGTGGGTCGCGGTCGCGTACCGGTGCCTCCCCCTACAGTGTTTCACATTTTCCCAATGCTTCGCGGGGTCACTTTTGTAACCAACCCCGATCGCCCACATTCGCCTGTCTTCAACGCCCGATCCATTCCCTAAGCGTGGAAACCACCGCCTCGATCGCCATCTCCTGCCGATTTTGCGTGGCCCGTTCCACGACTTCGACCTTACCCTCTTTGAGCGAGCGTCCGGTCACCACTCGATAGGGAATGCCGATTAAATCCGCATCTTTGAACTTCACCCCGGCCCGTTCGTCGCGATCGTCGAGTAAGGTTTCGATGCCGGCCGCATTCAAGTCTCGGTAAAGCGTTTCGGCCGCTTCCATTTGCTTGGCATCTTTAATATTGGGGATGGTGACGATGGCGTGATAGGGGGCAATTTCCACGGGCCAAATAATCCCATCTTTGTCATAGGATTGCTCCACTGCAGACTGAGCCAGACGAGAGACCCCCACACCGTAACAACCCATAACCAAAGGTTGCTCTGCTCCCGCTTCATTCGTATAGGTTGCCCCCATCGCCGTGGAGTATTTCGTGCCCAGTTGGAAAATATGACCCACTTCGATACCTCGGGCCGTTTGCAGGATTTGGCTGGGGTTACTTGCCGCCCGATCGCCCGCTTTAGCCGTATCCAAGTCGGCGACGAGTTCCGGTAACTCAAATTGGCTACCCCAATTCGCCCCCACCACGTGATATCCCGCCTCATTTGCCCCAGTAACGAAGTTTTTCAACTCAACGGCAGTTCGATCGACAACGCGCAGAATCTGGGGCGCTAAACTGGCATCGGAGCGGAGGTAATCGTCCCCTAAATCCGGGGCGATGTAGCCCAACGGCAGGGATTTTGCCGCCCATTTTGTCTGAGCCTCAGCATCGGGAACCGTCAGGGCAATCACCGTCGTGGCGTCGTAGCGATCGGCGACTCGGGTGAGGGCGTTTTGCAATTTAACCTCGTTGACATCCCGATCTCCCCGAATGTTGACGAGTACGATAACTGTCGTGCCGTTATCGTAAACCGCCTGATACAAAACATTTTTCACAATTTGCGTAGGAGAGCAATCGAGGAACTCACATAGAGTGTCAATGGTTGCCGTACCGGGGGTTTCTCGTTTGGCAAATTCAGCAAACGGCGAGGGTTCCGCATCGGCAGGCAACGCCACGGCTTTTTCGACGTTGGCCGCATAGCTGCCATCTGCGGTATAGAGCACCTCATCTTCCCCAGCATCGGCGAGTACCATAAACTCCTGGGAACCCGCCCCACCGATCGCCCCGGAATCCGCTTCGACGGCGATAAATTCCAGTCCGCAGCGACGAATCATGTTGCGATAAGCTCCATCCATTTCCCGATAGGTCGCTTTTAAACTCTCTTCATCGACATGGAAAGAATAGCCATCTTTCATAATAAATTCTCGCCCTCTCATTAACCCGAACCGAGGGCGAATTTCATCGCGAAATTTGCTTTGAATTTGATACAAATGAAGGGGAAGTTGGCGATAGGAACGAATGGTTTCCCGAGCGACGGTGGTAATCACTTCTTCGTGGGTGGGGCCGAGTCCCATTTCCCGTTTTTGCCGATCGACCAAGGAAAACATGATACCTTCAGCTTTGGTATAGGTATCCCAGCGTCCCGACTCCCGCCACAAATCCGCCGGTTGCAACTGCGGCAGCAAGCATTCTTGGGCCCCGGTTGCGTCCATCTCCTCTCGGACGATTTGCGAGACTTTTTTGAGCACGCGCCACATCAACGGTAGGTAGGCATAGACACCGCTGGCAATTCGCCGAATGTAACCCGCCCGCAATAAGAGTTTGTGACTGGGAATTTCTGCCTCTGCCGGGTCTTCGCGCAGGGTAACGAAGAGCATTTGTGATAGTCGCATCGCTGGTTTCCTTGATAATCTGGATTAACGTCAGTTTGGGATAAGAGTGTCTGGCGCTTGGTGGGGTGTAGGGTGTGGGGTGTGGGGTGTAGGGTGTGGGGAAGAGAAAGGCATCATCGTCGATTCTGGTGAATCAGAATTTGAGTTTTCGATCGCGCCACCTCAATCTCAAGGAGCTCGAATTGCTCTTTCTATCCCATCCCCTTTCGGGGAACCTCAGCCCGACTGGGCATTACCGCCAACAGCTTCACCGGAATTCACGTTGGATTATTATCTCAAAGTTTTGTGAGTCTAGCGCCGCTACGGGTCATTAAAAATGCGTCTTGAAAAGTTGAACGAGACTCAAACCGACACCGCTCACGTTTGGCAAAATTAAAAATGCTGACGGTACGTAGCTTTCGCCGGTTGAGAGCGAGTTTGTTAGTTGTGCCGCGCTGCACTCGGGCGAAAAATTATCTTGCCTACACCCCACACCCTACACCCCAAACCCCAAACCCCACACCCCAAACCCCACACCCTACACCCCACACCCCACACCCCAAACCCCACACCCCACACCCTACCCCCCACACCCCAGATAAGATACGATCGGGTGACTTGAGAGCAGAACCCAGAACTGATAGGCGAGGGGGAAAATGGCAGGAACTCTGCGGGCATCCGATCGCGGTTTGGAAATAGTCGAACGCGCCATGAAGCGCAAGGGATGGACGAAAACGCGCACCCCCTTGTGGTGGGAGGAAGCCTACACCACCCAAGCGACAATTCGCCGATTTTGGCGGCAGATTCCCATCCAGCAGGAGAGTTTAATCGGCATTTGTCAGGCGGTGGGGATTGAAGCTTGGCAGGAAATTGTCGATCGCGATACGATGCCGCCATCTTCCCTCTCACCTCGCCAAGACTGGGGAGAAGCACCGGATATCGCCGATTTTTACGGACGAACGACGGAGTTGGCTTGCCTCGAACAGTGGATCGTTGGCGAGAATTGCAAACTGGTTGCTGTTTTGGGCATTGGCGGTATTGGCAAAACATCCCTAGCGGTGAGATTGGTTGACCAAATTCAGGAAAAGTTCGATGGTTTGATTTGGAAATCTCTCCTGGGAGCGCCACCACTTCCTCAATTATTAGATAGTTTAATTCAATTTTTATCAGAGGGACGGGAAACCCTTGAATCGAAAGAAATTCAGCCGGGGATTTCTCAATTAATCGGGCATTTACAGCAACAACGCTATTTGTTGGTGCTCGATGAAGTGGAGGCAATTCTGAGCAGTCGAGAGGGCAAAGGAAAATCCCGCCGCCGATCGACCGGTGAATACCTGAAAGGATACGAGGGATATGGCGATTTATTGAAGCGAATCGGAAGCGATCGCCATCAAAGCTGCGTACTGCTCACCTGCCGGGAGAAACTGGGAGAAATTGCCGCCTATGAAGGTGAAACCTTACCCGTTCGTTCTCTACAATTACCGGGATTAGATGCACGTAGCGCCCAGAAGTTATTGATGGTTAAAGGATTTACGGGGGAGGAATCGGGATTGGCGAAACTCATTGAGTTATATGCTGGCAACCCCCTGGCGATTAAGACAATTGCGACGATGATTCGGGAAGTCTTTAACGGCAACGTCACGGAGTTTTTAAGTCAAAATACACTCGTGTTGGGCGATCGCCTGCGAACGTTACTCAAGCAACACGTCAACCGTCTTTCCCCCCTGGAAAAAGAGTTAGCCTATTGGCTGGCGATCGAGGGGGAACCAATTCCGTTGACTCGACTTTACGAGGATTTACTGTTACCTCCGGCGCGATCGCAAGTTTTAGAAGCGTTGGTTTCGTTGGAACGGCGATCGCTGTTGGATAAAACAACAGAAGAGGCTGAGGTTTTATTTACGCTGCAACCTTTGGTGAAGAAATACGTCCTTGAAGAATTTGTCGATCGCGCCTTAGATGAAATCGACGAAGTTTTAGAAACTGAAGATCTTCAAGGGTTCCAAGTTCTAAAACGTCATGCCCTTGTGAAACATGAAAAAAATTGCGATCGAGTTTTGATGCGATTGATAAAAAATTTACAAACGATGTTTGGGTGTGAGGATAGGGCGATCGCTGAAGAGTTGAGTGAGATTTTACCTTTATTCGAGGGGAGAGAGTCTGGAGCGATGGGATATATGGCTGACAACTTTCGACTGATTTTGAAAGCTTTAGATTGAATGATTTTAAAATAAACCTCGATGTATTTATCTGTATCGTAGTTTACTTTTTAAAAATTGATGCACTCGAATGTGCCAGAAAATCTCGAATTTCCGCAACCAACCATTCTTTTTCCTTTTCCGTGAGGAAGCAGCCGAAGCGATATTGATGTAACCGATACTGCAGCACGCACACGGTAATCGGGGCTTTATTCATCGATAACCCGATCGGTTTTAACTTAATACCTATAATCTCTTTAGTTTTTCCTTGAATGATTTTATAGCGCCATCCGAAAAAATAAAATTGTAATGCGAATTTGTTAAAATCGAGTTTAAAAATACAACGAAAAATAGCACCCCTTAAAAATTGAATAAACAGACCCAATCCAAACAATCCATAGAGACTCAGATAAATCAAACCCGCAGAGGTCATAATGTAGCTAGAAATCGCAGTTATCCATAGCATGAGTAGTAGAATACCATCAATAATAGCCGGACAAAGCGCAAATAAACGGCTGTGAGGACTACGCAGCCAAATTGGTGGAATTTCGACATGTAATCGATCGCGATCGTTGATGACTGTAATCGGACTATTCGTTGGTCTTTGAGTTTGAGGAATGCTCGTGCGACGATCGAACTCGGGTTTGCCTTGTAGTACTGCTAAAGCTTCTTGGGCACAGAGGAATCGATCTTCAGTAACAGGTTCAATGAGGCGATCGATCCAATTGCAAAAGCGTTTTTCAATGCGGACGTGCGCTCGAAAATCGATTTTTAACTTATGATGTGGCAACTCCGTAGGTGATGTCCGAGTCAGCAGAAAAATAAGAGTTGCCCCCAACCCATACAAATCCGTCCCTAAAACGGCTTTACCCCGAAACTGTTCGGGAGCCATATAGCCATAGGTTCCCGCTACCGTACTACCTCCAGTTGAGGTATGGTGATAGACATCTTGCACTGCGCCAAAATCCACCAAAAAAAGCTGTCCGTCAGCGCGATAAATAATATTTTCCGGTTTGATATCTCGATGGATTACTGGAGGAGTCAGTTGTTGCAAATACACCAGAATTTCTAACACTCGTTCGGCAATCTGTCGGACTTTTGCTTCATCGGGATGCCAGCGCATTTCCACTAACTTTGCCAACGACAAACCTTCCGCCAACTGTTGTACCAAATAAAACACCCGACGGCGGCGCTTTCCGGCTTGGAAGCTATCCACATAGCGAGGAATTGCCCGATGGTCGAGTTGTGCCAGAATTCGCGCCTCCCGTTCAAAGAGTTCGAGCACTTTGACGTCATCTACTTGGCGCAGAGAAACGGCTTTAAGCGCTACTTTTTCCCCTGTTTCCAGATGTTCGGCCGCATAAGTCGTACCGATACCCCCTTGTCCCAAGAAATGGAGAATGCGATAGCGGTTATCGATAATTTCCCCTGGCTGGTGTTGCGCTGCCATATCGATCTCAACTCAAAGTATTGGGATCGATTCCCGCGTCGCGTAAGCGCTGTTGGAGTTCTGCGAGTTCGGATTCAGCTTGTTCGGCGCGATTACGTTCTTGTTCGACGCGGGTTCGTTCTGCTTGTAGTGCCAACTCCGCTTGTTGCGCGCGTTGTTGTTCCCGTTCGGCTAACTCCGACCCCCACAGCAGCAAATTTCCTTCTCCATCCCACCAGCGCAGCCAGTAACCCGTGCGATTGTCTCGCGTTCCTTCCCATACCCCCAAACTCAGTTCCATCGATGCAATCGGAAACCGTCCGGTTTCATCGCAGGTTTGCAATTTATAGTTACCCGACTCGTTGCGGCGATAGACTTCTACCCCTCCGTTATCGGGATCGAAAATAACGTAGTAGGGAACTTGGAGAATTTCCTCGTAGAAAAACCACTTTCCTGGGGGATAGGTGGGTTTGGTGGAATACTCCCCGCCATCGGTTGCCGAGAGAAATTCCATGACGATGCTGGGAATTTCCCCTTGTAGGTGGGGGGTGTAACTGCGATCGATTTCTTGACGGGAGACGCAAATTTCCGGGATAAACGCCCAATCGGGTGCTTTAGCAACGAACTTGCCATCGAGAGTGGCACAGATGGCGTAGTTGGTGGGAGTGAGAGTGGTTTCCGAAAGTTTTCCGGCAGCACCGAGGCTATCGGTGAGCGCCATCGCTAAAAGAGGCTGACTAATATTATCCACGGGATCGTCGGGTAAAACAAAATCATCGGGGAGTTTTTCCCAGGTGACTTGAGTGTTGGCCGTTAGAGAAATCATCGCGATCAGGGGAGTTTAGGGTTATTTTAGCTTGGGCGATCGATTAGTTGAAGTTATGGTTATCAAGTGTAAGCTCCAACACGGATTTTTTCCCATGACAAACAACTTGAATCTTTCCTGTATATTCTTCACCACGATAAATAGGATGTCCCATATTTTTGCACAAGCCAGAATCTATCGCGCCATGATTTTGGAGCATCAATATAATTTTTTCACTATCCATTGCTCTAGCTAGATCTAGGGGAGTAATACCTTGCTCATCCGTAGTATTTACATTGGCTCCACCCAAAATTAATTGAGACATGATTTTAGAATTAGTATAAAAACCATTATTTTTTAAAAGTGCGCGATACAATCGTATGTTATGAAAAGGTTTTTGTCGATCGAGTTTTGCACCTTTTTGTAATAAAAAGCGTACGATTTTTTCTCGATCGGCTAAAATTGCGTGTTGGATGGGTGTAAACCCCCATTTGTCTGGAATGTTCACATCTGCATTATTTGCGATGATTAACGAAACCCAATCTAAAATAGAATTTTCCGACTGTCGGATCGAATCGACGCTCGATGAACGATATTGTCGTTCTAAAAATAGATTTAAAGGAGTTCTATCCTCTGCATCTAATGCATTAATGTCGGCATTATTTTTAATCAAAAAATCTAAAATTTTTCGATCTTTTTCTAGTACTGCAATATGCAGTAATGTTCGACTCTCATAAGGTCTAAAATCAATATTTGCACCAGCATCGATTAAGAGCTGAGCTGTAGAAAGTCGATCGGCAACAGGTATATCTAACTCTATATTTTCTGGATTTCGACCTGGAAGAATTCGTATGCCAGGAATTCCATATTTAAAACCCAGCAATGAACTTAATGGAGTAGAAGTCGTATCACTAAAATTATAATAAGACAAGCCAAAAGATTTTGCATTTACGTTTGCACCTTTAACAATCAAAAAATGGATCGTATCCGATCGACTATATACTGTAGCAAAATGTAAAGGTGTAATCTCTTCTTCTTTACTATTTACTACATTTACATTCGATCCTTTTTCAACTAGAATATTTGTCCAGTCTTGCCAATCATTTAAAATTGAAAGATGTAGCAAAGTATACCCCATGTAATATCCTGCATTCAGCTCGTTCTCACCCAATTTTGCTCCAGAATCGAGTAATAAATCTGCAATATCCCTCCAATTATGACCCATTGCAAAGTGGAGTGGTATATATCCATCTTTATTTTCTAGGTTTATATTTGCACCTGATTTTATTAGCTGTTTTACCAAATCTTTTTGCTGAGTTTTAAAGGCAAGATGAAGGAGAGAATCACCTTGTTTGTTTTTCGCATTAATATCTGCACCTCGATCGAGCAGCAGTTTAACGAGGTCTAGCTCGTCAGTTTCTAAGGCACAGTCCAGCAGAGATCGATCGCCCTCCAATCTCACATTTGGGTTTCCGCCTCTGTTGAGATAATCTTTAATTAAATTTGTATTACCCAAACTAGCAGCATCACATATATCGGGTGTAAATCCCATCAGCTCTAAAATGGCATACTGGAAAGAATTTAAAATTATCCCAACAGCGAGCGCGGCGACCCCAATTCCAGATAAAATAGCGAACGGAAAAGACGATCGCCTTTTCCCCACAACAACGTTTCCCCGTAACAAACCCAAGGCTTCCTGCGCCGATGAAAATCGATCGCCTGCATCCGGTTCGATCGCCCTTTCCAACCAATCAGCAAAACTCTCGCTAATTTGTACTCGCGATCGAAAACTAATTTTCAGCCGTTCTTCGGGTAATTCCGCTGGCGAACGATGGGTTAATAAAAATAATGCCGTCGCACCCAATCCATATAAATCCGTTGCCGGAACCGCTTGACCCTGAAACTGTTCGGGAGCCATATATCCGAAAGTTCCCACCACGGTACTCCCTCGCGCCAAGGTACTCTTGTAGGTGTCTCGAACTGCCCCAAAATCTACCAGAAAAATCTTGCCATCTTTTCCCCAAATTAGGTTTTGCGGTTTGATATCTCGGTGAATGACGGGGGGTTTTAAATCCTGTAAATAGACCAGTATTTCTAACACTTGAATGACGATGCGCCGTACCCCCGCTTCGTTGGTGCGCCAACCCTTCTCCACCATCGCTGCGAGGGATTGCCCTTCCACCAGTTCTTGGACGATATAGAAGGCACGATTATCGGGGGTATCGACGTGAAAATAGTCGAGATAGCGGGGGATGTGGTGATGGTTGAGATGCTGCAAAATCCGCGCTTCTCGCTCGAAGAGTTCCAGGGGTTTCCAATCTTCCATGTGCCGCAGGGACAAGGCTTTGAGGGCAACGTATCGATTTTTGTCAAATTGAGCCTCGTCATGTTTACCCTCTTCAAGGTGACTCTCTTTTAAGGATTCAGCTTTGTAGGTGATGCCGTTTCCCCCTTCTCCGAGGGTTTCCACGATGCGATAGCGATCGGCTACAATCTCTCCAGGTTGATGTGGTGCGTTCATGGTGTTGCGTTAGCTTCAAGCGAAAGATCGGCTCTCCCAAATGCTCTCCCTATTTTGATTTCGGGATTTTAAAGTACTTTTATGCAAATTTGATTCAAATCGTCAATATTGCTCTAAGAAACCATCATTAAATGCGGTAAAAGCTTGCGAATTCGACTGCTGCCACCATTACGATTATCCGGGTGAGGTCTGCCATCTCCATCAAAGAAATCAGTGGCTAAAAATGCTTCAAATTCCGGATACTGCCATTGACTTCCCGCATCTTGGCGATCGCTTGGGGAACCCGTCGTCGGTGGCTCAAAATCTGAGGTTAACTGGGGAAAAGTTTCAGAAATCGGCGGTGCGAATTTAACCGAGAATGGCACGCTCTGACTCATTAAACCCAATAAGACGATCGCCGCAATTTTTTTCGATGAGTTGAGCGGTTCGCGTAATCTCAAAGTATTCATGGTGCTCGACAAAATTCGGTAGATGAGTGAGTTTGAAGACTGCGTTGAAACTCAAACCCTAATTCAGTTCGATCTCTTGGCGTGAAGCCATCCTTTTAATATTTTCCTGAGTATTTTGCGATCGAGCTGTTGATTCTTCCACAACTGAGTGAATGCTTTGCTTGTTCAGACAAAGAAACGGATAAGAGACGATGCCATCTTTGCCCGATAACTTCGCATTGGCAAGATTTAGAAACGGTTGAGAATTGTTGATTAAGTCAGACAAGCGCGCCCGATAACCCTTAATAAAGACTGTCCCGAGAATTTGCGTGCCGTCATTTAAGAAGACTCGAATTTTTTGCTGAGTTCCTTCGATCGTGACGTTCATAGTTTCTCTCCTTCCTTCGATATTTTTATTATCGAGAAGGAAAACTCGACGACGGACTCAGCGTTGAACTCAGTAGCGAACTCATCATTGAACTCACCGGTGAACTCACCGATGAGAGATACCACGGTATTAGATTCGAGAAAACTGAAAAACCTTCAAGATCGGGGTCGTATTCCTACTTATATGAGCAACGCTATACAATTTATTCGACTTGGTAGGTACCTTATTTATTTCTCCGCAAGTCCCTAAAACCTATTTTGGCGAGCATATTGGAAACGCAGGTTTCAATGGTGCGTTGGCTGACATTCATTTCTTGCGCAATTTCTCGATTCGTCATACCGCAAGCAACATAATTGACCACTTTTTGCTCGGTGGATGTTAAAACATTGAGTAGAGGCGTATTCTCCAAACCCTCACGCTTACTCACATAGGATGATAGTTTAAGAGTTTTCTCCAGTTGTACCTCTGGTTTAAAAGGGTAATTCATGACAAATCAATATCGAACATTGTTTATTTGTACAAGTATAGGAAAATAAATTTGTAGAGAGGGCGCTAAGCACTACGTAAATACATTAAGACAACCGCTCGAAGATACAGCTAGAAATAGTCGGTTTAGACCGATCTTTGATGACTGAATGCTGATTTACCGACATAATAGATAATTGACCATCCTTAATGTCAGTTTTGCTGAAGCGACGTCGACGGGATGCCGACTCTGGGTGAGGTTCGGGCGGTCGGTAAGCCTCTTGATGAGCGAAGCGACAACACTGGCCACATCTGGTTGCTGGGGAGCAAAGTACTTCATCCCTATTCCCCATTCCCCATTCCCCATTCCCCATTCCCCATTCCCCGCCCTCACCGGAAACAGTCTTATCCAAAACTGACGTTCCTTACCAAGGACTACCAATAGTAGTAAACGCCGACCAATAATAGGGATGGGAGAGATTGGTATTCTCCAAATGTGCCAGTCCCGGCGGTAGGGGAATGCTGCCGCGTATTCCCCTACCGCGCAACTGACCGCTTTCAACGCTCACCTCACCGCGAATCATGGCAATTTGTGCTTTCCGCAAGGCTTCGGCTTTAATCTTGGAGTGGGTGAGGTGGCTGTAAAACTCCGTCATCAGCGCTAAGGTTCCCTCATCGCTGACGTACCACAAACTCGCCATTGCCGATTTCACCCCGGCAGCCACCGCGAACCCGGCAAATCCTAACTCGGCTTGCGGATCTCCCACGGCAGTCTGGCAAGCGGACAACACGAGTAATTCGACCGCTGGACTATCCCAACCCAACTGTCGCAGTTCGTCGAGACGCAACTTCTCATCCCACAGTTGAATGTAAGAGTTGCTCGGATCCCCCGATTGAAATTCTCCGTGAGTGGCTAAATGGACGATCGGGTAAGCAAATTCTTGCCGTTGGGTGACTAAATTCTCGCGGGTAAAGTCTTCGTTGAGGAACGCCTCTCCTTGCCAAATTTCCTCGGTAATCGTGGAGAGTTCCACCGGAACGGCCGGTAGGGGATTAAGGGTTTCAAAGGTACTGGCCCCCATTCCCAAGGCTTGGGTATTCTGCAACGATCGATAGCGGGTATCGATCAGGCTGAGGCTGGGAATCAGGCTGAAGCTGTAGTTTTCCACCAGGAATTGCGCTCCGTCGTGGAGTGCGGCAACCGGGAGGGTGCGTAATCCTTCATCCATGGAAAATAGCAGAGTATCGGTAGCGGCGGCGGCGAGTTCGTCTTCGAGGGGGGCAATCAGCCAATGATAGAGTTGTTGGGCGCTTTCTAAATAGCGATCGGAATCCTGAAAGCGCGGATGCGTCAGAAAACGGCGCATCTGCTTGGCCGTCGCGAGCACCTCCTCTTTGCGGACATTGGCAACCACTTGACGGATGGGAGCGCTATTGGGCGTCAACAGCACCAGTTCAATTTGCTCGGGGAGTAGGGTGATATAGACCACTGCTGACTGATTGCCCGTTTGTGCGGCAATTTGAGCTAAAGCCTCTTGGGTATTGACGATCGAAACATCTCGATCTCCGCCATCTCGTCCGAAATACGCCGCATATTCGTTAGTTCGCTGCTGTTCGAGTGCTGCCACTTCGCCCATGTCAATGCCAACGGACGGATTGCCCAGAACATCGAAGTTGCCCACGAGTTCCGAAGTTCGCTCGGTTGTCGTGGCGGAGTCTTCACGGGCGCGATCGCGATCGATCTTTTTCGAGATTCGGGTATTGACCACCACGGCCGGGTTGAGACTGCTATCGCGGGCGATGGTTTGGGCGATCTCTTCCCGAATGCTGAGAACTGGCGCGCGATTGAGGGGTTGCGGTTGCACCTGGGGAGTGTCATCTACCGGTATTGTTGGCGTTCGATCGATTTCTCCTAGCGCTGTCGGGGGTGGAGGAGTCTGCGGTTCTCCCACCACTTCTCCGTTAATGGTGACATCCCCAGTTTCGGTTATTAGTTCTCCAGTATTAATTTCGCCATCGGTACTGCCAATTTCAATATCTCCACTGGCTTCACCTCCCACGGAAACGATATCCCCGGTATCGATATCTCCAGACGCTTCCACGGTAATATCCCCCGCCGTTCCCGTTCCCGCCTCGCTGGTAATATCCCCGGTGGTGACGCTACCGTCGCGACTGGTGACTTCAATATCGCCGCTGTTGTCGCCGCCGCTGGAGGTAATATCCCCAGTTTCAACATCTCCCACCGCGTCGATATCGATATTACCCGAGTCTCCAGTTTCGGTAATCGTAGCAATGTCGAGGGTTGTCACTGTTCCCCCAGCCTCGATGGTAATATCCCCAGAACCCGTCGATCCGATCGAGCTAATATTTCCCGTGGCGATATTAAACCCATTGACGGCAATATCTCCGCTCACCCCGGCCGTCGTTTCCGTTGTGATGTTTCCCGTGGCAATCTCCCCATTTTCGGGATTGAGAATCCGAATGTCGATATCGCCGCTATCGAGGGTGCTAAAGGTGGTGATATCGTTCGTCGTGATGCGGGTAAATGCCGTCAGTGAGAGGTTTCCGCCCTGACCGGAAACCGATTCGGTTTGCAGATCGCCCGTGGTAATGGAACTATCCGCATCTATATTGCTCTCGAGGGTAATACTTCCCCCATCGCCATTTTCTTGGGTGAACGTGGCGATATCTCCCGTGACAATGTTGCCATTGCGGCTAGTGACGCGGACATCTCCCCCCGTCCCCGTTTGCGATTGCGAGGCGATATCCCCCGTGGCCACGTCGCCCGATGCCGCGATGGTAACGCTACCGGCAGTGCCGTTGAAAGAAACCGAATCGATCGCCGCATCTCCAAATAACTCGGGATTGACGGAGGTGGTGATGTGGCCGTTGGTGCTGGTGAGGGCAATATCGCCACTCTGGTTTTCCCCTTCCGAAACGATTTGAAAGGTGGTGATGTCGCCATCTGCGGACAGGGTCACGTTACCGCCAGTTCCATTCGGGGAAAAAGAATCGAGATTCGCCCATCCCGGTTCGGGGTTGCCCAGGGCAGTGGTATCGATATTTCCGGTGGCAGAGGTGAGGGTAATATCGCCACTCCGAACGTCTCCTTGAGTCACCATTTGTCCGCTGGTAATGTCTCCGTTTGCCGAGAGCGTCACATCCCCCGCTTGCCCCAATTCGGATAGGGAATTAATCGCCAAACCCAACAACAAATCGGGATCGACGGCATTGGTAATGTTTCCATCGGTGGACGTGAGGGTAATATCACCACTACTGGTGAGTCCTTGGGAGTTAATTTGAGCGGTGACGATATCGCCTGTGGCCGATAGGTTAATGTTGCCACCCTCCCCGCTGAAGGAAAACGAATCGATATTTGCCGATTCCAGATCGATGTTGCCCCAGACGGTGGTATCGATACTTCCGTCGGTAGAAGTGAGGGTAATATCGCCACTCCGAACGTCTCCTCGGGTGACAATCTGTCCGGTGGTAATATCCCCAACGGCTTCGAGGAGAATATTACCGGCCGATTCGAGTTCTGAGGATGTACTCAGTTCCCAGGTGGCGATGCTGCCGCCGCTTGCCAGAGAAATCGAACCGGCGGTTCCCGTATCGGAAAACGCGCTGAGTTCTTCGGTGATGATGTCTCCAAACGCATCGAGGAGAAGACTTCCGGCCGCGCCTTGCTCTGAAAATGTACTCACGCTTCCGGTAATGATGCTGCCGCCGCTGACAAAGTCAAGATTGCCGCCGTCTCCATTGATGGAAGAAGCACTAATATCTTCTGTCGTGACGTTCTCAAATGCTAGGAGCGTAATATCTCCCGCGTCTCCATCTAAGGAAAAGGAATCGATTGCCAACTCTCCGAATAAATCGGGATGGACAGAGGTGGTAATATTGCCGTTCGTGCTGATGACGCTAATATCGCCGCTATTGTTTTGCCCGAGGGATAACAGTTGAAAGGTGGTAATATCGCCATCCGCCAACAGGGTAATATTGCCGCCATCCCCACTGGCGGAATACGAATCGATATTGGCTAATATTCCGTCGGGGTTTCCCAAGGCGGTGGTATCGATACTTCCCGTTGCTGAGATTAGAGTAATATCGCCGCTATTGGCGTCCCCTTGGGTGGCCACTTCTCCAGTGGTGATGTCTCCAACGGCTTCTAGGGTAATATTGCCGGAGTTGTTGCCGGAACTGACGATGCTGCTGCCCCTTGCATCGATCGCCCCCGTACTTTCAAGCTCGATATTCCCCGTCGCATCTCCCTGGAGATCGATGGTTCCCGTCACCGTCAGATCTCCTTGAGTCACCACCGACAAATCTGCCTGGCCCGAAAGGGAAACGTCTGCAACGTTCAGCGGATTCTCAGATGCGAGGGAGACATCCCCGTGGGAATCGACACTCACAGTTCCGGTGGTATTAACATCCGGTAGCAGAATCTCCCCCACATCCCCTTGAGTGCCGAGTTCGACGACAATATTCCCGCTACCGGCGTTAATACTCGTTCCTGCCGCCTGAACGATACTCCCCGTCCCATCTTCCCGCCGCGTCAGATCGAGATCGGTGTTGTTGGCTTGCAAGGTAATATCGCCGTTGCCGCCGGAGGTATCGATATCGGCATTCAGAAAAATATTGCGTCCGGCTTTAAATGCCAAACTCGATAAGGTCGAAGAGACGATCGCCTCGTTGACGGTAATATCGTTGTGGGCTTCGAGTTGAACGTTCCCCGTTAAGGTACTCACCAAATCTGCATCGGAGACTGGGTTAGAAGGCGGCGGTACGAAGGGATCGTCCGTCCCCCCATCGGCGATCGTAATATTCTGAATTTCGATATTGCCCGTTTGAGCGGTAATGCTCAGATTCCCGTCGGCAACACTACCAAAAACATCGATCGGACCGGTAAACACATCGTTCGTGGCGGAGAGGGTGACATCTCCCCCCAGAAAACCCGAACTCGCATCGAGAGTGCCAAAGGTGGTGTCGATATCCCCATTGAGGGATTCTAGGGTAATATTCCCACCAAAATCGAGACCGACAGCATTGACATCCCCAGTAATAATGTTGTTAGCCGCGAGCAAATTAATTTCGCCCAAATCTCCCGAAGCATCCAAAGTCCCAAGGGTGGTGTCGATATCCCCATTGAGAGATTCTAGGGTAATACTCCCACCAAAATCGCTGCCAACAGCATTGACATCCTCAGTGATGATGTTGTTGGCGGCGAGCAAATTAATTTCACCCAATTCTCCCGAAGCACTGACGGTGAAGAACGTAGTATCGATATTGCCACTGCGACTGACTAGATCGATCCGTCCGGCTGTCGCCCCATCTGCGGTAATATCTGCCGTGACGATATCGAGTTCCGCATCGATGGCGATCGTGCCAGCACTACCACCAAAATCGCCATTGGCATTGAGGGTTCCGAAGTGGGTATAGACACCGCCGTTGTTGCTGCTGAGGGTAATATCTCCTGCCAACAAGCCAACCGTGCTAATCTCCCCAGTAAAGATATCCTCCGATGCCGATAGCGTCACGGCACCAGCCACGAGACTGCCTGCGGTATCAGTCGTATCGATGGTGCCATTGGTGGTATCGATGGTGCCATTGGTGGTATCGATGGTGCCATTATTGCTCGTGAGGGTGAGTTCTCCGCCAACAGTGGTAATATTCTCGATCTCGATCGCATCTCCGGCGAGAATAGTGAGCGATCGACCGTTGGTATCGATCGAACTGCCCGAATTCATCACAAATGCGCCAATACCGCTATTATCCGAATCGGCGGTAAAGGCGATCGTTCCACCCGTCGCAAAGTTCAAAGATACGCCCGATGCGAGGGTAATATCGTTGGTGGCTTCCAGGAGAATATTCCCCGTCTGACTCGCAAGAGTGGCGGCGTCGATCGTAATATCTTCCCCATCAAAATCCCCCGCAAAAATCTGAGGCAAAAACCCATCCACCGTCGCCGGATCGGTGGGGTCGTTGGAGATGGTAATATTCGTCGGATCGAGCAGCAGCGTCCCCACATTCCCCCCAGAAGCGCTCAAATCCACCGTTCCGTCAAAAATCAGATTTTGCTTCCCCGACACTTCTACGAAGCCGCCATTAGAGGGTGTGGGGTGTGGGGTGTGGG